>DASUMM010000070.1:0-23648 GCA_036277655.1 Burkholderiales bacterium
CGCGATGCGGTCGAACGCCTGGCGGGCGTAGAACTTGTGCTGCGCGGTAAGCACCACGCGCGGATCGGTGCCCGGCAGCCCGAGCTTCTCGGCGACCACGGCGGCGATCAGGGCGCCGAAGTACTCGTTGTTGCTGAAGACGCCGTCGATGCGCTCGTTGCGGAAGCGGGCCACGATCTCGTTCACGAAGCGGAACACGTCGAACGTGGCGAGCTGCAGGTTGTCCGGAAAGCGGAACAGGTCGAAGCCGGCGTAGACGAACTCGTAGCGCTTGGCGTACTGCGCGCGGCCGAACTCGAGCCGGTCCCACTCCTTCGGGAAGAGAACGAGGATGCGCTTCAAGGCTTCCCTCTCATTCGGACGAGTCTACGTTTGTCAGGTACTGTCGGATGCAATACAGTGCCGGCGGCTTCGCTATTCCGCCGGAAGAAAAAATCGCGATGATCGATCTCTACACATGGACGACGCCGAACGGCCGCAAGGTATCGGTGATGCTCGAAGAATGCGCGCTTGCCTACCGCGCGCACCGGATCGACATCGGCAAGGGCGACCAGTTCAAGGACAAATTCGTCGCCATCAATCCGAACAGCAAGATCCCGGCGATCGTCGACGACGAAGGACCCGACGGCAAGCCGCTGCAGCTGTTTGAATCGGGGGCGATCTTAATCTATCTCGCCGAGAAATGCGGCCGGTTCCTGCCCGCGAACGCGCGCGCACGGTACGAGACGCTGCAATGGCTCATGTTCCAGATGGGTGGGGTGGGGCCGATGTTCGGCCAGACGCACCATTTCCTGCGCACCGCGCGAGAGCAGGTGCCGTATGCGATCGAACGCTACTCGCGGGAGACACGGCGCCTGTACGGCGTACTGGACCGGCGCCTGGGCGAAGCACCGTTCCTCGCCGGCGAGTATTCGATCGCGGACATGGCGACGTATCCATGGGTGGCGCGGCATGAGTGGCACAAGGTCGATCTGGCGGACTTCCCGCAAGTGAAGCGCTGGTTCGACGCGATCGGCGCGCGCCCGGCGGTAGCGCGCGGCATGGCGGTGCCGGGGTGAGCGAAGTGGTTTCGCAGCGCATGCTCGAGGCGGCCGAGCGGATCGAAGTCCTGCATTGCCCGAAGTCCGACGATGCGGCGCGTACGCCGCTCGTCTTCGTGCACGGCGGCTACATCGGCGCCTGGTCGTGGGCCGAGCATTTCCTGCCCTGGTTTGCCGCGCGCGGGTTTCCGGTGCATGCGCTTTCGCTGCGCGGGCACGGCGCCAGCAGCGGACGCGAGCGGCTGCATTCGTTCGGGCTGGAGGATTATGTGGAAGACGTGGCGGTCTTGGTCGACTCGCTGCCGCGTCCGCCGGTCCTGGTCGGCCATTCGATGGGGGCGCTCGTGGTGCAGAAGTATCTCGAGCGCTCAGGCGCCGAGGCTGTCGTGCTCACCTGCCCCGTGCCGCCGTTCGGCCTGCTGCCCTCGGCGTTCTCGCTGGCGTTCTCTCGTCCCGCTTTGTGGAGCGAGATGAACGCGCTCGCTACCGGCCACAGCGCTTCGCGCAAGGCCCTGGCGGAGGCGCTTTTCGCAGGCCCGCTCGAGGCCGAGCGCATGGAGCGGATCTACGGTCGGATGCAGGCGGAATCGCGCCGGGCGTTGATGGACATGACGTGGTGGGGGTTGCCGGCGTTCTGGCGCCTGACGCGCTCCGAGACGCTGGTGCTGGCGACTGCGCGGGATGCGCTGATCTCGCAGGCGCTGACCGAGTCGACCGCGCGCCTGCTTGGCGCCGAATACCGGGTGGTCGAGGGCCTAGGGCACGCGCTGATGCTCGATGCGCGCTGGGAGCGCGCAGCCGAGGCGCTGCTTGGCTGGCTGGAGGAGCGCGGGCTTTAGGTTTTCTGCGGTACCACGGCGCGCCCGAGCCCGCCGAGATGCAAGCCGGAATCGATCAGCAGCAGCTCGCCGGTCATCGTCCGCGCACCCTCGATCAGCCAGGCGATCGCCTCGGCAACATCCTCGGCGGTGCTTGCGCTGGCGAGCGGCGTGGCAGCCTCGTAGTGCGCCTTCAGCTTTTCGTACGCTTCCTGCCCGACGCCGTCGACGAACCAGCGTGTGGTGATCATGCCCGGACAGACGGCATTCACCCGTACTTCTGGCGCGAGTTCTCGCGCAAGGTGCAGCGTGAGCGAGTTGATCGCGCCCTTGGAAGCGACGTAGGGAACCGAAGAGCCAATGCCGAGTGCGCCGGCAACCGACGAGACATTGACGATCGAGCCGCGGGCTGCCTTGAGATGCGGCGCCGCGGCGCGAATCATCTGGAAGGTGCCGAGCGCGTTGACTGCGAAGATGCGCTGGAAGGTTGCGGCGTCGAGCGCGTCCCAGTTCGACGAGCCGGTGAAGGTCGTCATCCCTGCATTGTTGACGAGCGCATCGATACGGCCCCAGCGCTCTGCGGCCGCTCTTACCAGCGCCCGGCAGTCAGCGTCCTCGGCGACATCGGCGCGCACGCACAGGGAGTCGGCTCCCGCTTCGCGGCACGCGCGCTCTGTGTCCTTCGCCTCGCGCTCGCTCTTCGAATAGTTGATCAGCACGTCGAAGCCGCGCTGCGCCATGAGAAGCGCGGTCGCGGCGCCGACACCGGTCGCAGAGCCGGTGATCAAGGCGGTTTTTCGTGCGCTCATCGGACAAGATTCCATTGCGCATCGCGAATGACGTAGCGACGGCTCGCTTGCTGCAAGTTCGTGCCCTCGGCGACCGGCATTCCGCCTGCGGGGGCTTCGCCGGGTTTCGGCACGAAAACCGGAAGGTCGTCGCGCGCTTCGAGAACCCCAGTGACGCGAACCTTGCGGCCGATCATTTCGCGCGGCCAGTCGGCAAGCCGATCGATCCAGACGTCGAATCCCGCGCCCCGCAGCGCGGCGCCAAGCTTGCGCGCTTCGGCGATGCCTTCGAGTGAGACCGGTTGGCCGACGCGTCCGGCAAGCAAGGCGTGCCGATCCGGCACAGTGGTGCAGGACATGAGTAGCGCTCCTGCGAAGAATAGGAGAAGTCGCAAAGCGGTGCTTGTATCAGCGTCGCGCATGCCGCGCAAGGAACGCGTTGATTTCCTCGATGCGGAGTTGCGGTTCGGTCGGATCGGGCTTCGAGCCGACCACGCGATTCATCCATTCCATGTTGACCCGCATGCGCTCGACCACGGCCGGCCATTGCCGGGCGGTATAGCGCTTCGGATCCGGCAACACGTGGCACTGGTTGCACGCGAGGCGGAACGATTCTCCGGAGGGCCGCAGGACTTCCGGAATCTGTGCTTCGTCGAGCGGCTTTTGCGCGTGCCTGGTGAGGTACGCGAGCAGCGTACGATGCTCTTCCTCGCTCGGCGCCTGCACTCCGGCCATCATCTCCGCCATCAGCGTGCCCAGATTTCCCTTGCCTTGCATGCGCGCGACCATGCGATCGAGGACCGAAGGCCAGCGCCCGGAGTCGTGCATCGCGGGGTTCGGCAGGTTGTGGCATTGCACGCAGTAGCGCACGACGAGGCGCGCGCCTTGCGAGCGCGGCTCGGGCAATCGCCGTTTCTCGAACGTCGGTGGCAGGATTCGCTCCAGCAGCGGGCCGTGCGGGCTCTCAGCCCAGCGCTTCTTCGCATCGTCGATCTCGTCGGCGCCGGCAGGTGCAGCGAGTGCGAGGAGGAAGAACGCGAGCGCGCCGCGCATCAGAGCGTGTGCGAGCGGTCGCCGCGCGCAAATCCTGTGAGCAAAGCCTCGACGTTGCGACCAAGCGCCAGCACCTTGAAAAGCTCCCCCATTTCTGCCGGAGAAAGCAGCAGGTTCGCGGCGGCCGCGAGCGGCGCATAGCGGCCTACATCGTTCGGATCGGTTCCTGCAAGCACCTCGGTAATGCCGCAATTGACGAGAAACTGCGCCTGGTTGGCGAAGCCGAGCACTTCGAGGCCCGCCTCCGCCCCGGCCTCGGCCATCGCGCTGAAATCGACATGCACGGTGATGTCCTGCAGCCCGGGAAGGTAGAACGGGTCGCCATGCGCGCGATGCCGGTAGTGGCATTGCAGCGTCCCCATCGAGCGCTGCGGATGGTAGTACTCGCGCTGCGGGAACCCGTAGTCGATCACCAGCAGAACTCCGCGCTCGAGAATCGCAGCGACCGAGCGCACCCAGTTGCGCGCCGCGAGGCCGAGCTCGCTCTCATAGCGTCCGGAGGGAGGAAGCGCCACCTCGATCGCGGCGGCGGCCGAGCGCACTTCGCCTTGCGCGGGCCGCTCGCTCCAGGCGAGCTCGCCTTCGTTTGCGCACACCCCTCGCTCCAGGATCGCCGAACCGGTCCAGGCGAGCGCATGCGCCGGCATTGCGTCCAGCACTTCGTTCGCCAGCATTACGCCGCGAAAGCGTTGCGGCAGGCGATCGAGCCACTGCACCCGGGAACCGAGCCGCTCGTGCTGCAGCGCCCGCAACGCGGCGCTGGGCTCGAGGATGAGATATGGATGATCGGGAAAGGCCTTCGTCAGCTCCTCGGCAAGCGCGCCGCTGCCGGCGCCGAATTCGAGCAGCGAATCCTGCGGGCTGAGCATTTCCTGCAGCTGTCGTGCGAGCGTCTGCGCAAAGAGCGGCGAGAGTTCCGGTGCAGTGACGAAATCGCCACCCGCGCCAAAGCGCCGCCGGCCCGCCGCGTAGTAACCCAGCTGCGG
Source organism: Burkholderiales bacterium (assembly GCA_036277655.1). Lineage (GTDB taxonomy): Bacteria > Pseudomonadota > Gammaproteobacteria > Burkholderiales > SG8-39 > 2-02-FULL-66-14. The sequence goes on from DASUMM010000070.1 coordinate 4,686, forward strand.
CTCGTACAGGGCGAGCTCCATGTAGCGCGCGAACGAAATCCAGTTGCGCGCGGCGGCGAGCTCCGCGCCGATCCGATCGAGAAGCGCGCGGCTCGCTGCGAGCGCGTCCGGATCGGGTCGAGGCAGTTCGCTCGGGTGCATGACGGTGCCGACGGCAATTTACCCTAGAATTTCGGCTGCACGATGGACGAAACCCTGCAGGGAAAAGTGGCGCTGGTGACCGGAGCCGCGCGACGGATCGGCGCGGCGATCGCGCGCCGCCTGCATGCATCGGGCGCGAATGTCGTCGTGCATTACCGCGGCGCCGAAGCCGATGCGCAGCGCCTGGAAGCGGAGCTGAATGCGACGCGTGCCGGAAGCGCACTGCGGATCAAAGCCGATCTGCTGGCGCCGATCGCGCCGAAAGCGCTGGTCGGCACGGCGCTCGAGCGCTGGCAGCGGCTCGATCTGCTGGTGAACAATGCGTCCGCCTTTTATCCGACGCCGGTCGGCCGCATCGAGTCCTCTCACTGGGAGGAGCTGGTCGGCTCCAACTTGCGCGCGCCGCTTTTTCTTGCGCAGGAGGCGGCGCCGCATCTGGCCAGAACGAAAGGATCGATCGTCAACATTGCCGACATCCATGCCGAGCGTCCGCTGAAGGGCTACCTCGTCTACAGCGTCGCGAAGGCGGGCCTTGCGGCGCTCACGCAGGCGCTCGCGCTCGAGCTTGCGCCTGAAGTGCGCGTGAATGCAGTCGCCCCGGGAGCGATCGCGTGGCCGGAGAACGGCCAGTTCGATCCCGGGGAGCGCGAGCGCATCGTCGCCAGCACGCCGCTCCAGCGCCTCGGCGGACCGGAGGACATCGCGCAGGCGGTAGCGTTTCTCGCCTGTGCGCCGTTCGTCACGGGGCACATGCTTGCGGTCGATGGCGGGCGATCGGTGTACGTATGAGCGCAGATCCTCGCAAAGCCGAATACGAGCAGGCGAAGCTTGCCAAGCGCCTGCGCCGGCAGGTCGGGCAGGCGATCGGCGACTTTCGCATGATCGAAGACGGCGATCGGGTGATGGTGTGTCTCTCGGGCGGCAAGGACAGCTATGGTCTGCTCGACGTGCTGCTCGCGCTGCAAGCGAAGGCGCCGGCGCGGTTCGAGCTGATCGCGGTGAATCTCGACCAGAAGCAGCCGGGATACCCGGCGCACGTGCTGCCTGCCTATCTCGCTTCGCGCGGCGTAGCCTTTCGCATCGTCGAGCAGGACACCTACTCGGTGGTGAAGCGCATCATCCCTCAAGGCCGCACGATGTGCTCGCTCTGTTCGCGGCTGCGCCGAGGCGCGCTCTACCGCGTGGCCGGCGAGCTCGGTGCAACCAAGATCGCGCTCGGCCATCACCGCGACGACATCCTGGCGACGTTCTTCCTCAACCTGTTCCATGGCGGAAAGCTGAAGGCGATGCCGCCGAAACTGGTGTCGGACGATGGCCGACACGTTGTCATTCGACCGCTCGCCTACACCGCCGAAGAAGACCTCGCAGCGTACGCGCAGGCGAAGGCGTTTCCCATCATCCCGTGCACGCTTTGCGGCTCGCAGGAGAACCTGCAGCGCAAGGTCGTGCGCGAGATGCTGCGAGAGTGGGAAAAGCGTCATCCGGGGCGCATCGAATCGATCGTGCGCGCGCTCACCGACGTGCGCGCATCGCATCTGCTCGATCGCAAGCTTTTCGATTTTGCTGCGTTGCGGCCCACTGCGTCGACGCCCGACGACGGCGACCGTGCCTTTGATCCCGAAGAACTAGACGCACCGCGGTTTTCCGAAGAAGAGACGGAGCTACGCTAGTGCAGGCGAAACGCCGTCGGTACATGGACCTTTTCTATTACGTCGCAGTCACGATGCTCGTGGTGGTGTTCGGCCGCGGCGTGGTGGCGCAGGATTGGCGCACCGCGAGCCTCGAAGCGGCCGGCCTTGCGCCCGATGCGGCGACCACGCGCGAAGCGATCGTGCAGGTGTACGCCGCGCGCACCTGGGGCTGGAAGGGAAGCTTCGGCGTACACACATGGATTGCGGTGAAGCCGGCGGAAGCGGATTCGTACAAGGTCTATGAAGTCATCGGCTGGAAGCTGCGCTGGAGCGGCAGCGCGCTTTCGGTGAGCGAGCGCGCGCCCGATGGACACTGGTTCGGCAATGCGCCGGAGCTGCTCGCCCAAAAGCGCGGCGCGGACGCGGCAGACCTGATTCCGAGGATCGAGCAGGCGGTGGCAAGCTACCCGTACGCCAGGGAATATGCGGTCTGGCCGGGGCCGAACTCGAACACGTTCATCGCGTGGATCTCGCGCGCGGTGCCGGAATTGAAGCTGGACCTCCCGCCGACGGCCATCGGCAAGGACTTTCTCGGCGATCGCATCCTCGGCCCGGCGCCGAGCGGAGCTGGTTTTCAATTCTCGCTCGGGGGAGTGCTCGCCCTCACCGCAAGCGGCGTCGAGGGCCTCGAAGTGAACGTGCTCGGCCTCACGTTCGGGCTCGACCCGTTCTCGCCGGCGCTCAAGCTGCCGCTGATCGGCCGCATCGGCGCAGCGCGTTTCTAGCTTCGTCTTCTCGCCCGGCGCCTTGCCGTGGGTGGCGTCGCATTCCTGCGTTGTCAAGATAAAATTGACATGATAAAGTTTCGCGACATGAACTGCGTCGAGCGTCTGGTGGAAATGTTCGGCAGCCAGGCCGACGTTGCGCGCGCTCTGCAGGTCGACCGTGCCGTGGTCAACAACTGGGCCAAGGCGGGGTACGTGCCGGCGCGCTGGGCCGCCGAAGTCGAGCGCGTCTCGGCAGGCACGATCAGCGCGCTCGACATCCTCGAGGAAGCCAGTACGAAAAAACCGGTGCGCGTCAAATCCCGTCCCGACGATGCGCCTTTCGGCTTTATGCCAGGAGACAGTGCCATGACCAGCTACGCGCCCGCAAAGCGAATCCATTCCTTCCACCCGCCGCAGCGCACGCTGATGGGGCCGGGCCCGACCGAGATCCATCCGCGCGTGCTGACAACGATGAGCCAGCCGGCGATCGGCTACCTCGACCCGGTATTCGTCGAGATGATGGAAGAGCTGAAGAGCCTGCTGCGCTACGTCTACCAGACGAAGAATCCGCTCACGTTCCCGCTCTCGGGGCCGGGATCGGTGGGCATGGAGTACTGCTTCGTCAACCTGGTGCGGCCGGGCGACAAGGTGATTGTCGGCGTCAACGGCGTCTTCGGCGGCCGCATGGTCGAGAACGTCGAGCGCATGGGCGGGATCCCGGTCGTAGTGGCGGACGACTGGGGCAAGCCCGTCGATCCGCAGAAGATCGAGGATGCGTTTCGCAAGAACCGCGGTGCGCGACTGCTTGCATTCGTGCAGGCCGAGACGTCCACGGGTTGCCAGTCGGATGCAAAGCTGCTGACGCAGATCGCGCACAAGCACGATGCGTTCGTGATCGTCGACGCGGTCACTTCGCTCGCCGGCTCGCCGGTGAAGGTCGACGAGTGGGAGATCGACGCGATCTATTCAGCGAGTCAGAAGTGCCTTTCGTGCACGCCGGGATTGTCGCCGGTGTCGTTTTCCGAGCGCGTGGTCGAGTACGTCAAGAAGCGCAAGGACAAGATCCACAGCTGGTTCATGGACATGAATCTGCTGCTCGGCTACTGGGGCGCAACGACGCGGACCTATCACCATACGGCGCCGACGAACTCGCTCTTTGCGCTGCACGAAGCGCTGCTCCTCATCCGCGAGGAGGGCCTGGAGAACTGCTGGGCGCGGCACCAGCGCCATCACCTCGCCCTCAAGGCCGGGCTGGAAGCCATCGGCCTGCGCTTTCTCGTCGAGGAAAAGCATCAGCTGCCGCAGATGAACGCGGTGTTCTGCCCGGAAGGGGTCGACGAGGCCGCGGTGCGCAAGCGCCTGCTCGACGAATTCGGGCTCGAAATCGGCGCCGCGCTCGGGCCGCTGAAGGGCCGCATTTGGCGCTTCGGGCTGATGGGGTACTCCTGCCGACCGGACAACGTGATGCTCAGCCTATCGGCGCTTTCGTCGGTGCTCTCCGACATGGGCCTCGCGGTGCACGTCGGCGATGCCGAGGCCGCCGCGCACGGCGCTTATGCGCAGATGCACGCTCGCGACGCGCAGCGGAAAAAACGCGCCGCCTGATCAGCAACCGGCGGCGTGAATCAGGAGCCGGCGGCGAGCCGCCTTTCGAATGCGTCGTCCGCGCCGAGCACGTAGGTGCCGAATTCATCCAGCACGTCGTGCGTGAAATCGTCGAGCGAGATCTGCGCCCGGTACAAGCCTTGGCGCCGCACGTTCTCCAGCTCGACAAAAAACAGGAAATCGTTGTAGTCCGCGCGCACCGTCGCCTTGCACGGGAACGGGCCGGAGACGGAAAACGTGGCGTGCGAGCCGCCGCTCAGGTCGCCCATTCGTCCGGAGTACTTGTACTTGATGCCGAGCGCGGTCAGCCGTTCGCGGAAGCGTTCGATCTCGGGCCCCTGCAGGTCGATCGAAACCGGCTGACCCGAAGTGACCTTGAAGCGGAACGTCACGTGGTCGAAGCGCGGCTTGCCGTCGACCTCCGCAGTCCGATAATCGGTGAAGCCGTCGGAGAGCACTGCGTTCTGCGCCTCGGTCAGGTAGGGCAGCGCATACGGACGCTCCGACTCCGGGTGCGCGGTGTTCATCTCGCGCGCGAATTCCGAAAGGTAATGGAAGCTCGCCCGCAGCCGCTCGTCCATGCGCTGCAGGGCCTCGGCGCGGTCGGTCTTGGCGACCTTGTCCCCGACCGGCTTTTGCGTCGAGCGCTTGCGCATCAGTTCCATCGCGGCGCCGGCGCGCATGGCGGTCTCGCCGCCCTTGGCGAGCATTTCGCGCTGGCGATCGAACTCGTCACGCTGCTTTGCTTGCTCCTTCGACCAGCGCTCCAGCTCGGCCTGCTTGGCGAGCCGCGCCGCCTCTTCGGCTTGCACGCGCTCGCGCTCGGTCTGCTCGAACGTCTTTGCGAACTGGTCGAGATCCGCGAGCAGCTGCTCGTGCGATTTCTCGTTCGGCGCCGGGCGTGGGGGGACCGGAATCGCGATCGTCGTCGTTCGGCTGAGCACCGTCGGGTCCGGACGCCACGGCGCGCGACCGGCTGGGATGGTCTCCTCGGAGGCCACCGCGCCGGCGGCGAACGTCTCCAGCACCTTGCGCAGGTCCTTCGCCATCTCGCTCACGCGCTGGTAGCGATCGCCCGGTTTCTTTGCCAGCGCGCGGTTGAGGATGACATCGAACACCTTCGGCACCGAGCGGTCGAGCTCCGAGGCCGGGACGTGCGGCTCGCCGGCGATCCGATGCAGCAGCGGATAGATGTTGGTATCGCCCGGCTGCTCGAACGGCGTGCGGCGGGTCAGCATCTCGTAGAACACGACGCCGAGCGAAAAGATGTCGGAGCGCGGGTCGATCGGCAACCCGAGCACCTGCTCCGGCGACATGTATTTCGGCGAGCCGAGCGCCTGGCCGGCGTGCGTGACGGAGGACGAAGGAATGTACGCCACACCGAAATCGGTGAGCTTCGCGCGGCCGCTGGGCGAAACCATGATATTCGCCGGCTTCACGTCGCGATGCACGATCGAGAAATAGTGCGCGTGGTCCAGGCCGTCGGCCACCTGGGCAGCGAGGTCGGCGCACTTCTGGAACGGCATCTTTTCGGGGTCGCGCAGCATGTCCTGCAGCGTGCGGCCCTCGAGCAGCTCCATCGCGATGTAGGCGACACCGTTCTGCTCGCCGACGTCATAGATCTGCACGATGTTGGCGTGATTGAGCCGGCCGGCAGATTTCGCTTCGCGCAGAAAGCGCACCCGCACTTCGCTCGCAATGTCGTCGGGCAGGTTCGGGTTGAGCGCCTTGACGGCCACCTCGCGCTCGATCAGCGGGTCGAGCGCGCGGTGGACGGTGCCGATTGCACCGCGCCCGAGTTCCCCCAGCACGCGATAGCGGCCGAACATCATGACGGGCTCATGGGCGGTTTGTTGAATCGGCGATCCCTGGGGCTGCACTACCAGCAATGCACAGCGCAACGCGTCTTACCTGCCTGTCCGCCTTATACGAGGCACCCGGCATGAAGTCAAATCCTTGCGTCGAGAACTTCCTTCAGTGCATGAAATAGGTCGATCGATGCGTCGATCTCGTCCCTGTGGATCGAGACGCTCTCGACATTGATGCCGAGCGGGATGCCGGCGCTGTAGTCCGGCTCGAGGATCCGGCGCAGGTTGGCGCGGCACACCTCGATCGACTTCGCCAGCGGACGCGCCGCACCGAGGATCGCCCGCGATGTCTCGGCCGGAATCTGCACGCCCAGCCAGCGCATGAAGTCGAACGTACGCTCGCGCCCGGCGGGCGAAAACGTGAGCACCACGCGGCGTGGCTCGACGCCGGCACCGCGGCAGTCGCGCAGATAGTCGCGCAGCAGGTGCTCGGTGGCGCTCGCGTGATAGACGGTCTGCGAGATGAAGTAGCCGCATCCCTCGAGCGTTTTTGCCAGCATGCGCGCCGCTTCGCTGCGCTCGGCAGTGTGCCGCTCCGCGATCACCACCCCGCCGACGGTGAAATTCGCCGGATGGCCGGTGGCGAGCCGAATCGCCCGCGAGAGCGATAGCGGGTAGCGCACGCCCGAGGTCGGCCGTCCGACGATCGACAGGAACTCCACCCCGTAGTCTGCCGCCGTCTCGGCCAGCCAATGGTTCCAGCTGGCTTCGTCGAAGGTGCCGACGCACTTGTAGTTGATCGCCGGCTTGCCGGTGAGTCCCGAGAGGGTTCGCGAATAGATGCGCGGATCGACCGTACCGGTGAACGCAAACGGCCGCGGCACCTGCGTGCGGCCGGATTCGTCCTGGATGTCGTAGACCACCACACCATCGAGCGGCAGCGGTTGCAGCCGTTCAGCCAGGCGCTCCGCTGCCGAGCGAACTACCGGCTCCGCGGAGCCGGCGCGCGGCGGTGTCGTGCCGTAGAGCAGGACCGAAGCGCGCGGGTCCGAGAGCTTCGCCTTCAGCACCGCAGGCCCGGGATCAGTAGCGGTAGTGATCCGATTTGTACGGCCCCTCTTTGGCAACGCCGATGTAACGCGCCTGTTCCTCGGTCAGTTCGGTCAGCATGGCGCCGAGCTTTGCGAGCTGCAGCCGCGCAACCTTCTCGTCGAGCGCTTTCGGCAGGATGTACACGCCGACCGGGTATTTCGCGGTGTTCGTGTACAGCTCGATCTGCGCGAGCACCTGGTTGGCGAACGACGAGCTCATGACGTAGGACGGGTGGCCCGTGCCGCAGCCCAGGTTCACCAGCCTTCCTTCGGCGAGCAGCAGGATGCGCTTGCCGTCCGGAAAGATGACGTGGTCGACCTGCGGCTTGATGTTTTCCCAGGTGCAGTGCTTCAGGCTCGCGATGTCGATCTCGTTGTCGAAGTGGCCGATGTTGCAGACGATGGCGTTGTTCTTCATCGCCTTCATGTGCGCGGCGGTGATCACCTGGAAGTTGCCGGTGGCGGTAACGAAGATGTCCGCCTTGTCGGCCGCATAGTCCATCGTGACGACCTTGTAGCCCTCCATCGCCGCCTGCAGCGCACAGATCGGATCGATCTCGGTGACCCACACCTGCGCCTGCAGCCCGCGCAATGCCTGCGCCGAACCCTTGCCGACTTCCCCGTAGCCGCAGACCACCGCCACCTTGCCGGCAATCATCACGTCGGTGGCCCGCTTGATCCCGTCGACCAGCGACTCGCGGCAGCCGTAGATGTTGTCGAACTTCGACTTGGTGACCGAGTCGTTGACGTTGATCGCGGGAAAGAGCAGCCGGCCGTCCTTCGCCATCTGGTACAGGCGATGCACGCCGGTCGTCGTTTCCTCGGTGACGCCGCGGATCTCGCGCGCAGTCTTCGAATACCAGCCGGGCTGCGCGGCTAGGCGCTTCTGGATCGCCTTGTAGAGCGAAACCTCTTCCTCGCTCTTCGGATCGGCGAGCACCGAGCGGTCCTTCTCGGCTGCGATGCCGAGGTGCATCAGCAACGTGGCGTCGCCGCCGTCGTCGAGGATCATGTTCGGCCCGCTGCCGCCGGCAAACTCGAAGATGCGATGCGTGAAGTCCCAATACTCGTCGAGCGATTCGCCCTTGTAGGCGAACACCGGCGTCCCGCCCGCGGCGATGGCCGCTGCGGCGTGATCCTGCGTCGAGAAGATGTTGCACGAGGCCCAGCGCACCTCGGCGCCGAGCGCCTTCAGCGTCTCGATCAGCACCGCGGTCTGGATGGTCATGTGCAGCGAGCCGGCGATGCGGGCACCGGCGAGCGGCTTTCTCTCGGCGTACTCGCTGCGGATCGCCATCAGCGCGGGCATCTCGCTTTCGGCGATCGCGATTTCCTTGCGTCCCCAGCCGGCGAGCGAGAGGTCGGCGACGCGATGATCGGTGAGCTTCGGATCGGGGGCGTTCATGAGCTGGCTCCTTGAGCAGGTTTCGCGGGGCCGCAAATGCGAAGCGCCCGCACGGATATCGTGCGAGCGCCGTTGATTTCGCTGAGCCTGACCCCCGGGATCCGGGAGACGCAACGCTCCTCAGCGGGAAAAATTATACCGCTTACTTCGTGACTTCGATCTTGCCCTTCACCTTGCCGCCCGGATAGTCCGGTGGATTAGCCGCCGCCCCGGCTCATCGCGGCGACCTCGCCCGGCGAGAGTTTTTGCGGCAGTCGCGCGCCGACCGCCGCGACAACGCGCGCGGCCGCATGCGAAGCAAGCCGGCCGGCCTGCGGCCAGGAAAGCCCGTTCGTCAGCCCATAGAGGATGCCCGCGGCGTACATGTCGCCCGCGCCGGTAGTGTCGACGGCGTCTACCGGCACGCCTTCCACAGGGTGCAGCACGTCGTCGTGCATCAGGATCGAGCCCTTGGCGCCAAGGGTGAGCGCCACGCATTCGGCATGCTTGTGCAGCGCGCGAGCGCATTCGACCATGTCCTCGGTCCCCACCAGCGCCGCGGCCTCCATCTCGTTACAGAAGACGAGATCCACCGGCCCTTCGATCAAGTCCCAGACCAATTGCTCGGCGCTCGAGACGACGAACGGATCGGAGACCGAAAGTGCCACCTTGGCGCCGAGCGCTTTCGCGGCTTCGATCGCCCGCAGAGCGGCGCGGCGCGTGTGCTCGCCCGGAAGTAGGTAGCCCTCGACGTACAGGTACTTGCAGGCCTCGAGCCGGGCGCTCGAGATATCGTCCGCATCGAGCAGCGAAGACGCCCCCAGCGAGGTGAGCATCGTCCGTTGCGCATCCGGCGTGATCAGGATCAGCGACGTGCCGGTCGGGTGCGCAGCGACGCCGCCATCGAAGCGCACGCCGACCGCTTGCAGGTCTTCGCGATAGAACTTGCCGAGCGAATCCCGGCCGACCTTGCCGCAGTACGCCGCGCGGCCGCCGAGTTCGGCGACGCCCACCACCGTGTTGGCCGCAGAGCCGCCGGAGGAGCGAGCCTGCTCGTGGCCCTGCAGCGCAGCGAGGACATCCGCCTGCTGCGCCGCATCGACCAATTGCATCTGGCCCTTGGCGAGACGCTGGCGGGCGAGAAACACATCGTCGACCCGGACCTGGATATCGACCAGTGCGTTGCCTACGCCATAGACATCGAGCCGCGGGCCGGTTGCCATGTTCTCGCCCGCGGAGGTGGCGCTATGCGGCTTGCTTGAGCGCGAGCGCGCGATCGGTCGCTTCCCAGGTGAACTCGGGCTCTTCGCGTCCGAAGTGGCCGTACGAGGCGGTCTTGCAGAAGATCGGCCGCATCAGGTTGAGCGACTGGATGATCGCCTTGGGCCGCAGGTCGAAATTGTTCGCGACCAGCTTCGAAAGCGACTCATCCGACATCCGCCCGGTGCCGTAGGTGGTCGCCATGACCGACACCGGCTTGGCGACCCCGATCGCGTAGGCGACCTGAATCAGGCAGCGACTGGCAAGGCCGGCTGCGACGACGTTCTTCGCCACATGGCGGGCCGCGTAGGCCGCCGATCGATCGACCTTGGACGGATCCTTGCCGGAGAACGCGCCACCGCCGTGCGGTGCCGAGCCGCCATAGGTATCGACGATGATCTTGCGCCCGGTGACGCCGCAGTCGCCCTTCGGGCCGCCGATCTCGAATTTGCCGGTCGGATTGACGAAGTACTTGACTTCGCCTTTCAACAGGTTCTTCGGCAGCACCGGCTTGATCACGGTCTCGATCACCGCTTCCGACAGCTCCTTGTGCTCGACGCCGAGCGCATGCTGCGTCGATAGCACCACCGTGTCGATGCTTTCGGGACGGTTGTTCACGTAGCGAATGGTGACCTGCGACTTGGCGTCCGGCCGCAGCCACGGCAAGCGGCCGTCGCGCCGCACTTCGGCCTGGCGCTCGACCAGCCGGTGCGCGAGATAGATCGGCAGCGGCATCAGTTGCGGCGTCTCGTCGCAGGCGTAGCCGAACATCAGCCCCTGGTCGCCCGCGCCCTGATCGAGGTCGAGCCCTTTGCCTTCGTCCACGCCTTGCGCAATGTCGGGCGATTGCTGGCCATACGCGACGAGCACGGTGCAGGTGTCGGCATCGAAGCCGAGCGCCGGATCGTTGTAGCCGATGCGGCGGATCGTCTCGCGCGCGATCCGGTCGTAATTGATCACCGAGCCGGTCGTGATCTCGCCGGCGAGCACCACGAGGTTGTCCTTGACGAGCGTTTCGGCGGCGACGCGGGCATGCGGATCCTTCGCTAGAATGGCGTCGAGCACGGCGTCGGAAATCTGGTCCGCAACCTTGTCCGGATGCCCCTCGGACACCGACTCGGAAGTAAACAGAAAATCGCTCATTGGAGTGGCTTGGAAAACGGGGGCAGCAAGAATAACAGAGAATTTCGCGCGGTCGTGATGCCGCCGGGCGCGCGCTCGCTCGCATTCCTGCGCCTTGTGGCACGTGTCCCACTGCGAATTGCGCATGCGTTGGGAATCGCGCTCGGATGGCTGATGTACGCCTCTCCCACTTATCGAAGGCACCTGCGGGAAAACCTGCAGATCGCCGGATACGGGCGCGGCGCGCGTGTGCGTCACGCGGCGATCGGCGAGGCGGGAAAGGCGATCGCCGAGGTGCCGAAAGTTTTCTTCGGCGCGCGCGACGAGACGCTGGCGATGGTGCGTGCTTTCGAGGGACGCGAGGGCCTTCAACGCGCGCTTGCCGCTCGCAAGGGCCTGGTGCTGCTCGCGCCGCACTTCGGCTCCTTCGAGGTCGCAGGTCGCGCGGCCGCCGAGCTTTGCCCGCTGACGGTTCTCTATCGGCCGGCAAAGATGCCGTGGGTGAATGCGCTTCTGGAAGCCGGCCGCGTATGGCCGAAGGGGCGGATGGTGCCGGCGACGCTGGCGGGCGTACGCAGTCTGCTCGGCGCGTTGAAACGCGGCGAAGCGGTCTTCATCCTTCCCGACCAGGTGCCGGGCGAAGGCGAAGGCGAATGGGTGCCGTTCTTCGGCCGGCCGGCCTACACGATGACGCTCGCGGCGCGCCTCGCCGAGCGCACGGATTGCGCATGCTTCGTCCTTACCGCGGAGCGCTTGCCGCGCGGCGCGGGCTTCTCGCTGCGGGCGCGGCCGCTCGCCGACGCGGCGGCAGGCGAGACGACCCAGCGTCGCATCAACCGCGCCATCGAGGACGCGGTCCGCGAGCGCCCGGAGCAGTATCTGTGGGGCTACAACCGCTACAAACGACCGCGCGGAGCGAAACCGCCGCAGGAAGCGCCCGCGTGATCCGTTTGCTGGTGGCGCTGATGTGGCTGCTGCATTTCCTGCCGCTCGCCGCGCTCGCGCGGGTCGGCCGCATGCTTGGCTATGCCGCGTTCTGGCTGATTGCGGAACGAAGGCGCGTGACGCGGATCAATCTCGCGCGGTGCTTCCCCGATCTCCAACCGCACGAGCGCGAGCACCTCGCCCGCGAGCACTTTTGCGCCGCTGCGCGCAGCATCGTCGAGTTGGGCCTCGTCTGGTGGGCAAGCGGCGAGCGCATCCGGCGGCTGGTGCGCATCGAAGGGCTCGAGCATCTGCGCGCGCTCGGCACGACGCCGTCGATCCTTTTCGTGCCGCATTTCGTCGGGCTCAATATCGGCGCCGCGCGACTGGGAAGCGAAGCGAATTGCGTGTCGATGTATGCCGCGCAGAAGGACCCCACGCTCTCCGAGCTGCTGTTGAGAGGCCGGCATCGTTTCGGCACGCAGACGCTCGTCTCGCGGCAGGAAGGAATCCGCGGCGTGATCCGCGCCATGCGGGCAGGACTGCCGTTCTACTACCTGCCGGACCAGGACTACGGGCCGCGCGATGCGCTGTTCGTGCCGTTCTTCGGCGTGCAGGCAGCCACGGTGCCGGGCCTTTCGCGCATCGCACGCATGGTCGGCGCGCGGGTGTTGCCGTGCGTTACGCGCATGCTGCCGCGAGGGGAAGGGTACGTGATGACGATCGAGCCGCCGTGGGAGAATTTCCCCACCGCCGACATCGTCGCGGACACGCGCCGCATGAACGAATACATCGAGCGAAAGGTGCGCGAGATGCCCGAGCAGTATCTGTGGATGCACAAGCGCTTCAAGACGCGCCCGCCGGGCGAAGCGCGCTTCTACCCGCAGGACTGATCGCGATGCTTCGCGTCGCAGTGATCGGCGTTGGCTACATGGGGCGCTTTCATGCGCAGAAGCTCGCCGCATCGAAGGGTGCGAAGCTGATCGGCGTGGTCGATGCGAGCCTTGCGCGCGCCGAGGAGATTGCGCACGAAGTACGGTGCAGCGCGCACACCGACTATCGCCGCCTGCTGCAGGGAATCGACGCCGCCGCGGTCGCCGTGCCGACCGAGTTGCATTACCGGGTGGTGCGCGATTGCCTGCAGGCGGGCGTGCATGTGCTCGTCGAAAAGCCGCTCGCCCGCTCGGTGGCCGAAGCCGATCGACTGCGCGCGCTCGCTCGCAGGAAGCGATTGGTGCTGCAGGTGGGTCATCTCGAGCGCTTCAATCCGGCGTTTCGCGCCCTGGCGAATTCCGCACAGCGCCCGCTCTTCATCGACATCGAGCGGCTGGCGCCGTTCAAGGCCCGCGGCATCGACGTCGATGTGGTGCTCGACCTGATGATCCACGACCTCGACCTTGCGCTCGCGCTCGACCCAACGCCCGTGCGCCACGTCTCGGCGTGCGGCTTTCGCGTGCTGACCCGCGACGTCGACATCGCCAATGCGCGCATCGAGTTCGCAAGCGGCTGCGTGGCGAGCGTATCGGCAAGCCGCGTGAGCCAGGTGCCGGTGCGCAAGCTGCGCGTGATCCGCGGGCGCAGCTACGTTTCGGCCGACCTGCAGGGCCAGCGGTTGCGCACCGTGCGCAGGACGAGTTCCGGCATCCGGGAGATCGAGCGGACGTTCGAGCGCACCGATGCGCTCGCGCTGCAGGCCGCTGCCTTCCTGCGAGCGGTGCGTTCGCGCCGCTCCCCGGCGGTCGGTGCCGACGAAGGGCGCCGTGCGCTGGATCTTGCGCTCCAGGTGAGCCGTCTGGTGAGCGCGCGGCTCGCCAGGATCGGCGCGCGGCGTCGCTAGAATCGCGAGCGATGTTCCGCAATCCTTCGAGCGCCGAGATTCGCGCGCTGCTCACGCAGGCGAAAACGATCGCAGTGGTCGGCCTGTCGCCGAATCCCGAGCGCCCGAGCCATCGGATTGCGCGGCGGCTGCAGGAATGGGGCTACCGCATCGTGCCGGTGCGCCCAGCGGTGGAGCGAGTGCTCGGCGAGAAGGCGTATCCGCGACTGCTCGACGTCCCTCAGCGGATCGACCTGGTCGATGTGTTTCGCGCCGCCCAGCACCTCGATCCGATCGTGCGCGACTGCATCGAGCGCAAAGTGCCCGCGCTCTGGCTGCAGCAGGGGATCGTCAACGACGCTGCGGCCGCACGCGCGGCGGCGGCCGGAATCCGCGTGGTCATGGATCGCTGCATCGCGGTCGATTACCGCCACCTGGTGCTGCAGCCGGTTGCATGAAGCGGGTGGCCTTTACCAAGATGGAAGGCGCCGGGAACGATTTCGTCGTGCTCGAGCGGACGCGCGAGCCGTTCGACCTCTCGAGCGCCGAGCTGCGTCGCATCGCCGACCGCCACTTCGGCGTCGGCTGCGACCAGATCCTGGTGGTCGAGCCGCCGGATCGGGCGGGCGCCGATTTTCGCTACCGGATCTTCAATGCCGATGGTGGCGAGGTCGAGCAGTGCGGCAACGGCGCTCGCTGCTTCGTGCGGTTCGTGCATCACCGGGGGCTGACGCAAAAGCGCGAGATCGTCGTCGACACCCTGGGCGGCCGCATCGTGCCGCGACTCGAGCCGGACGGGGAAGTGAGCGTCAACATGGGAGTGCCGCAGCCAGCGCGTCCGCTGGTGCAGCCCCTGGACGTGCAGGGCAGGGTGATCGAGATGGCGCTCGTCTCGATGGGCAATCCGCATGCCGTGCAGGTCGTCGACGACGTCGAGCGCGCCCCGGTGGCAACGGAAGGCCCGCAGATCGAGCGACACCCCCGCTTTCCGGACCGCATCAACGCCGGATACATGCAGATCCTGTCCCGCAATGTGATCCGGCTGCGGGTCTATGAGCGGGGCGCGGGAGAAACCCTTGCTTGCGGCACGGGCGCCTGCGCGGCAGTGGTTTCCGGCAAGCTGCGCGGGCTGCTGGATTCGCCGGTCCGCGTGGATGCGCGCGGCGGCACGTTGACCGTCTCTTGGGCGGGCGGCGACAATCCGGTCTGGATGAAAGGGCCGGCACGCATCGTGTTCGAGGGAACCATCGCCATCGAGGGCGAAGCTTCGTGAGTCCGGACGACGTCGCCGGGTTCCTGCGCACGCATCCGCAGTTCTTCGACGAGCACCCGGAGCTGCTCGAATCGATCTATGTGCCGCATCCGCACGGCGGCCGCGCCATCGCGCTCTCGGAGCGCCAGATTCTCGGGCTGCGCGACAAGGCGAAGACGCTCGAAGCGAAGCTCGCTGAGCTGATTCGCGTGGCGACGGAGAACGACGCCATCGCCGAGAAGGTGCACCGGCTCGCGCTTGCGCTGATCGCCGCACGCGACTTCACCTCCACCGTGCAGGCGGTCTATTTCCACCTGCGCGAGGATTTCGCGGTGCCCCATGTCGCGTTGCGCGTCTGGGGAAAGGCCGTGCCCGCCGGAACACCGGAAGGCGTCGCGGTCGACCCCGAGTTGCGCTCCAAGGTCGAATCCCTTGGCGCGCCGCAATGCGGGCCGGCCGTCGGCAGTCCGTTCGCCGACTGGTTCGGCGAGGCAAAAGAGCATGTGCGCTCGCTTGCGCTCGTGCCGCTCGGGCAGACGCGCGCCTTCGGCCTGCTTGCGTTTGGCGCTGAAGATCCGCAGCGCTTCTATGCCGAGATGGGGACGCTTTACCTGCGTCGCATCGGCGACATGGTGGGCGGCGCGCTGGCAGCGAGGCTGTAGTGCCCGCACCGGGCGCGCCGCGCAAGCGGGCCACGCAGCAGGACGACGGTTTCGTAGACGATTACCTAAGCATGCTGCGTCACCAGCGCAGGCTCTCGCCGGCGACGCTCGCGTCCTATCGTCATTCGCTCGATCTCTTGGCTTCGCTCGCGCAGCAGCTCCCGCTGCAGAGCCTCGAAGCCTCGCACCTGCGGCGCTACGTCGCCACGCTGCACGGTCAAGGCCTCTCCGGGCGCACGCTTGCGAGGACGCTTTCGGCCTGGCGCGGCCTGTACCGCTGGCTGGTTCGCCATCGCGGCTTCCGCTCGAATCCGGCGCAAGGCCTGCGGGCGCCGAAGAGCCCGCGCACGTTGCCCAAGGCGCTGTCGGTAGAGCAGACGCAGGCGCTTCTGGAGGGCGAGCCCGGGCCGGACGTGGCCGTTCTGCGCGACCAGGCGATGTTCGAGCTGATGTATTCCTCCGGGCTGCGGCTCGCGGAATTGATCGCGCTCGATGCAAACGACGAACGGCTCGACCTGCGTGAAGGCGAAGTCACCGTCACGGGCAAGGGCAGCAAGACGCGCTCGGTGCCGGTCGGCGCCAAGGCTCGGGAAGCGCTGCGCCGCTGGCTGGCGGCGCGCGCGCAACTTGCCCATCCCGAAGAACACGCGCTCTTCGTCGGCGCGCGCGGCCGGCGCATCGCACCGCGGATCGTGAATGCGCGTTTGAAGTCGCTCGCGCGCCGGCGCGGGCTTCGCGTGCCCATCCATCCGCACGTGCTGCGGCACTCGTTCGCGACCCATGTGCTGCAGTCTTCGCAGGACCTGCGGGCGGTGCAGGAAATGCTCGGTCACTCGAGCATCTCCACGACGCAGGTCTATACGCACCTGGATTTCCAGGCGCTCGCCAAGGTCTACGACTCGGCGCATCCGCGCGCGAAGCGCAAATGATCGTGCTCAGGCGCGGCCGCGAGCGCTCGCTGAAGCGCCGCCATCCCTGGATTTTTTCCGGCGCGGTCGAGCGGGTGGAGGGAGATCCGGCGCGCGGCGACACCGTCCCGGTGCGCTCGGCCGACGGGCAGGTGCTGGCGCTCGCCGCCTGGAGCCCGTCGTCGCAGATTCGCGCGCGCGCCTGGAGCTTCGATGCCGGCGCCACGATCGATGCGGCGTTCTTCCGACGGCGGATCGACGCGGCCATCGCCTTTCGCAAGGTGCTGCCGGCGCAGAAGCACACCAATGCGCTCCGGCTCGTGCATGGAGAAGCCGACGGTCTTCCTGGCGTGATCGTCGATCGCTATGCGGACGTGCTCGTCGTGCAACTCCTGTCGGCGGGGGCTGAGCGCTGGCGCGAAGAGATTCTCGATGCCCTCGCCGACGCCACCGGCTGCGAAGCGATCTACGAGCGTTCCGACTCCGAAGTGCGCTCGCTCGAAGGGCTCGAGCCGCGCACGGGCTTTGCGCGCGGCAACCGCGATGCGCACCGCTGCCCGATCGTCGAATACGGCTTGCATTTCCGCGTCGATGTCGAGGGCGGCCAGAAGACGGGCTTCTTTCTCGACCAGCGCGAGAACCGCCAGCGCGTGCGTGCTCTCTCGAGCGGCCGCGAGATGCTGGACGGCTTCGCATACACCGGTGGATTTTCGCTGGCAGCGCTTGCCGGAGGCGCGAAGCGCGTGCTCGCGCTCGAGAGCTCGCAGCCGGCGCTGGATGTCGCGCGGGACAATCTGGCCGCGAACTCGCTCGACGCGGCGCGGATCGAGTTCGTGCAGGCGAACGTGTTTGCGCATCTGCGCGAGCTGCGCGACCGCGGTGCCGCATTCGACCTGATCGTGCTCGACCCGCCGAAGTTCGCGCCGACCGCCGCGCAGGCGAAGAACGCGGCGCGCGCCTACAAGGACATCAACCTGCTTGCGTTCAAGCTGCTGCGCCCCGGCGGGTTGCTGGCGACGTTTTCGTGCTCGGGCGGGGTGAGCGCGGAGCTGTTCCAGTCGATCGTCGCCGGCGCGGCCGTCGATGCCGGCGTGGAAGCGAAGATCCTCGAGCGCTTCGGCGCCGCCGCCGACCATCCGGTGGCGCTGAATTTTCCCGAGGGCGAGTATCTGAAAGGCCTGCTGCTCGCGCGCTAGGAGCGGAGTCCCCGAAGGCCCGCTGTACAATCGCGCCCTCTCTTCGGAGCAACGCAAAAATGCAACAGCCCTCCATGGTGCCGGTGACGATCCTCACCGGCTTTCTCGGTGCCGGCAAGACCACACTGCTGAACCGGATTCTGAAGGAGGACCACGGCCACAAGATCGCGGTCATCGAGAACGAGTTCGGCGAGGTCGGCGTCGACAGCGAGATCATCGAGAAATCCGACGAGCAGATTGTCGAGATGAACAACGGCTGCATCTGCTGCACGGTGCGCGGCGACCTGATCCGCATCCTCGGCACGCTGAAGGAAAAGCGCGACCAGGGCTCGCTCGCGTTCGATCGCGTGATCATCGAGACCACCGGCATGGCCGATCCCGGGCCGGTGGCGCAGACGTTCTTCACCGACGAGGAAATCGGCAAGTACTACCTGCTCGACTCGATTCTCACGGTGGTCGACGCCAAGCACGCGCAGAAGCAGCTCGACGAATTCCACGAAGCGCAGGAGCAGGTCGGGTTCGCCGATCGCATCCTGTTGTCGAAGACCGATCTGGTCGCCGAGCAGGAAGTGCGCGAGCTGATCGAGCGCCTGAAGCGCATGAATCCGCGCGCGCCGGTGAAGACGGCGCATTTCGGCGCCGCGCCGATCGAGGAGATCCTCGACATTCGCGGCTTCAACCTGAACGCGATCCTCGAGCTCGACCCCGAGTTCCTCGCCGACACCCACCACGATCACAGCGACCAGGTGGAATCGTTCGTCTTCCGCTCCAAGAAGCCGTTCAACGGCGACAAGCTGGAGCAGTTCCTCTCCGGGATCATCCAGGTGTATGGCCCGGACCTGCTGCGCTACAAGGGCGTGCTGTGGATGAAGGGCAACCCCCGCCGCGTCGTCTTCCAGGGCGTTCACATGATGATGGGCGGCGACCTCGGAAAGCCGTGGGCGAAAGGCGAGCAGAAGGAATCGGTGATGGTCTTCATCGGGAAGAAATTGCCGCGCGATCTCTTCCTCGCCGGCATGGAGCAGTGCTTAGCCTGAAGGGTTTGCGCCATCGCTACGGCGGGCGCGAAGTACTGAACATCGAGCGATTCGAAGCCGCATCGGGCGAGCATTGCCTGGTGCTCGGTCCTTCCGGTTCCGGCAAGACCACGCTGCTGCACATCCTCGCGGGCCTGCTGCAACCGACCGAAGGCGAAGTGCAGGTGGCGGGCCAGCGGCTGGCGGAGCTTTCCGGCGCCGCGCTCGACCGCTGGCGCGGACGCACGCTCGGCATCGTGCCGCAGAAGCTGCACCTCCTCGCGAGCCTGTCGCTGCTTGAGAATCTGCAGCTCGCGCAATTCTTTGCCGGCACTGCCGCCGACGCCGGCCGCGCGCGCGAAGTGCTCGCGCATGTGCAG
>DASUMM010000071.1:0-9020 GCA_036277655.1 Burkholderiales bacterium
CATCGGAGACCTCGTTGAGCCCGCTTGAGACGCGGTTGCAGAACCTTTCGCCGTCGCTGCTCGCGAATCTGCGTCGCGGCATCGAGAAAGAGTCGCTGCGGGTGCGCGCCGATGGCGCGCTCGCGATGACTCCGCATCCGCCGGCACTCGGCTCGGCGCTCACGCACCCACTGATCACCACCGATTTCTCCGAGGCCCAGCTGGAGCTGATCACCGGCGTTCATCCGAGCGCGGAGGCCTGCCTCGAAGAGCTCACTCGCATCCATCAGTTCGTTCATCGAAGCATCGACGAAGAAATGCTGTGGTGCGCAAGCATGCCGTGCGGCTTGCCTGCCGACGACGAAATTCCGGTGGGCGTGTACGGCCGCTCGAACATCGGGCGCGCGAAGACCGTCTATCGGGTCGGCCTCGGCTACCGTTACGGTCGCCGGATGCAGACCATCTCCGGCATTCACTACAACTTCTCGGTGCCGGCCCAGACCTGGCCGGCGCTCGGCGTGCGCGGCGCGAACGAAGGCTATTTCGCCCTGCTGCGCAATTTCCGCCGCCATGGCTGGCTGCTCTTTTACCTGTTCGGCGCTTCGCCGGCCGTGTGCGCGAGCTTCGTCGAAGGTCGCACCCACCGCCTGCAGCAACTGAAGCCGGGAACGCTCTACCTGCCGCACGCGACCTCGCTCCGTATGGGACGGCTCGGCTACCAGAGCGATGCCCAATCGTCGATCGCCGCGAGCTTCAACAGCATGGAGGCGTACGGTGCGTCGCTGGAAGAGGCGCTGCTCAAGCCCTACCCTCCCTACGAAAAAATCGGCCTCCGCGACGAGCGCGGGGAATATCGGCAGCTTGCGACGTCGCTCTTGCAGATCGAGAACGAGTTCTACGGCAAGATCCGGCCGAAGCGTCGCATCGCGACCGGCGAGCGCCCGTTACATGCCTTGCGTGCGCGCGGCGTCGAGTACGTCGAAGTGCGCCTGATGGATCTCGATCCGTTCGCGCCGGTCGGGATAACGGCGCCGGTCATGCGCCTGCTCGATGTCTTCCTGCTGCATTGCCTGCTCGCCGACAGCCCGCTCGACACTCCACAGGAGTTGAGCGAGATTGCGCGCAATCAGGAGTGCGTCGCCGCGCGCGGCCGGGAGCCCGGGTTGCAGCTGCTGCGGCGCGCTGAGCAGATCCCGCTCGCCGATTGGGGACAGCGCATTCTCGAGGAATGCGCTCCGATCGCCGCGGCGCTGGACGCAGCGACCGGAACGTCACAGCACGTCGAAGCGCTTGCCTCTGCGCTGGAAGCGCTGCGCATGCCGGATGCCACTCCTTCGGCACGAGTGCTCGCTGCGATGTCGGGGAACTACGAGAATTCGTACACCGGCTTTGTGGTCGCGCAATCGCACGGGCATGACGCCACGCTGCGGAACGCATCCCTGCCGGAAGATGCAGCGCAGCGCTTCTCCGCAATGGCGCGCGAATCGCTCGAAAAACAGCGATCGATGGAAGCGTCCGACGAACTCCCGTTCGAGGAGTGGCGCAAGCGCTATCTGTCGCCGGAAATGATCCGCGCCTAGCGGCTACAGCACGGTAGGGCGGTCGGGCAATTCATCGACGTCGCCGGCCGCAGGCGGCGGCACGTGCTTCTGCAGCAGTTGTGAGATCCGCTCGATGCCCTGGAGCACCCCTTGCTCGAAGCGCCCGGCGGCAAACTGCGCTGCGATCGCGGCGCACGCGTGCTCCCAATCTTCCTGCTTCACGAGCGAGCTGATCCCGCGGTCGGCAACGATCTCGATCTTGTGGTCGGCGAATTGAACGTAGATCAGCACCCCCGTGTTGTTGCGGGTGTCCCAGACGCGCAATAGCGAGAAGAGTTCGATCGCGCGCTCGCGCGAGCCGACCCCGCGCGCCAGCGCGCCGAGCGGCAGTCCGGCTTCGACGACGACGCGAAGCTCCACGTCGTGCGCTTTTTCGGCCGCCGCGACCGCTTTCTCCACCGTGCTGGAGACACCGGCGGGAAACGCGCGTCGCACGGCAAGGTCCGGCAGCGCGAGGTGCCTGAAGATCCGCGCGAGGTCCATTCGATCGCCTACCAGCGGCCGGACGCGCCGCCGCCGCTGAAGCCTCCGCCGCCACCGCTGAAACCACCGCCGCCGGAGGACCAGCCGCCACCGCTTCCCCATCCACCGCCGCCACGTCCCCGCCAGCCGCCGCTGGTCCAGCGTCCTCCGCCGCCTCCGGACATCAGCGAAAAGACGAACATCAGGAATCCGGCCAGCGCGGCAAATGCGAGCGTGCCGAAAAGCAGCCAAGTCACGACGCCGACGCCGCCGCTCGTAAGTGCGGCCGCACCGAAGCGACCGAACATGGCACGCAGGAACAGGTTGGCGAACGATCCCACCACCAGCGCGAGCACGATCACCTCCGCCCAGCCGAGATCCTGCGCTCCGCGCGGCGCAGCTTTGGCCGGTGCCGGCAATGCCTCGCCGTCGATGACGCCGATCATCCGGTCGAGGCCGGCATTGATGCCGCCGTAGAAATCGCCGTTGCGAAAGCGAGGCGTGATGTGCTCCCGGATGATGCGGCTGGCAATCGCATCGGGCAGCACGCCTTCCAGCCCGCGCCCTACTTCGATGCGCACGGCCCGGTCGTTTTTCGCCACCAGCAGCAGCGCGCCATCGTCGATTCCCTTGCGCCCGAGCTTCCACTGGTCGACCACTCGGATCGAGTACTGCTCGATCGTTTCGGGCTGGGTCGTCGGCACCAGCAGCACCGCGATCTGACTGCCTTTGCGCTTCTCGAATTCGGCGAGGCGCGTCTCGAGTGCCTCACGCTGCGAGGCATCCAGCGTTGCGGTCAGGTCCGTGACGCGCGCCTGCAGCGGCGGCCCGGCGACGTCCGCCCGCGCCGGGACGAGAAAGAGCAGCAGCGCCGCCAGCGCGGCGGCCGCGGATCTACTTGCCGAAGTCAACCTTGGGCGGAGTGGCGATCTCTTTTTCATTCTCGACCGTGAACTGCGGCTTCTCCTTGAAGCCGAACAGCATCGCCGTCAGGTTGGTCGGGAACGAGCGCACGGTGGTGTTGAATTCGCGCACCGCCTGGATGAAGCGGTTGCGCGCGACCGCGATGCGGTTCTCGGTGCCTTCGAGCTGCGCCTGCAGCTCGCGGAAATTCTGGTCGGACTTGAGCTGCGGGTAGTTCTCGACCACTGCCAGCAGTCGCGAAAGCGCGCCGGTCAGCTCGCCCTGGGCCTGCGCAAAGCGCTGCAACGCCTGCGGGTTGTCGGTCACTTCCGGCGTCACCTGCACCGAACCGACCTTGGCCCGCGCATTCGTCACGCCGAGCAGGATTTTTTCTTCCTGGGCGGCAAATCCTTTCACCGTGGCGACCAGGTTCGGAATCAGGTCGGCGCGACGCTGATACTGGTTGACGACCTCCGACCAGCTCGCCTTCACCTGCTGGTCCTGCTCTTGCAGCGTGTTGTAACCGCAGCCGCCGGAAAGCAGCGTCGAGACGAGCAACAGCAATACGGCGATGCGCTGGATCATCGTGGCTCCTTGGCGGAATTGGCCTGCGCAGCGAGTACGTCCGCCACGCACGCGGTAAGCCGCTTGGCGTATTCGAGATGCAGGAACTCGTTCGGGCCGTGCGCGTTCGAATGCGGCCCGAGCACTCCGGTGATCAGGAACTGCGCCTGCGGAAACTTTGCCCCGAGCATTGCCATGAACGGGATCGTGCCGCCCTCGCCGGTCCACATTGCCGGCTTGCCGAAATGACGTTGCGACGCCTCCTCGAGCGCCGCTTCGAGCCAGCGAGCGGTGGTGGGCGCGTTCCATCCGTTGCCGATGTGGGCGCCGTCATAGCGCACGCGCGCGCCATAGGGCGGATTCTCCTCGAGCAGCGCTTTCAGCTGCCGCGCCGCGTCCTGCGCATCCACCATCGGCGGAATTCGCAGCGACAGCACGAGCGTTGTCTTCGGACGCAGCACGTTGCCGGCGGAGGCCGGCGGCGGCAATCCTTCGGCGCCGATCACCGAAAGCGCCGGGCGCCAGGTGCGGTTGAGCGCGAGCTCGGCCAGCCCCTCGCGGGTCGGCTGCATGCCTTTGAGGAACGGGAACTTGCGCCACACCGAATCGCCCAGCACGTCGGCGGCCCGGCGCGCCTGCTCGGTTCGCTCGCGCGGGATCTCCACGTGCAGGAACGATGGCTTGATCGTGCCGCTGGATGCATCCTCCAGTCGCTCGAGCAACGTACGTGCGATCCGAAAGCTCGACGGCACCACGCCGCTTGCGTCGCCCGAGTGGACCCCTTCTTCCAGGACTTCGACGGTGAGGATCCCATTGATGATCCCGCGCAGGGAAGCGGTGCCCCAGAGCTGCTCATAGTTGCCGCAGCCGGAATCGAGGCCCACGACGAGCGCAGGCACGCCGATGCGGGGCGCCAGCTGCTCCAGGTATGCGGGCAGGTCGTAGCTGCCGCTTTCTTCACAGCATTCGATCAGCAGCACGATGCGCGCGTGCGGCCGGCCCTGCTCGCGCATCTCCCGCAGCGCGGAGAAAGCGCAGAACACCGCGTAGCCGTCGTCGGCGCCGCCGCGGCCGTAGAGCTTTCCGTCCTCGAGCACCGGGGTCCACGGTCCGCAGCGCTCGCGCCATCCCGTCATCTCCGGCTGCTTGTCGAGGTGGCCGTAGATGAGCACGGTGCCCTCGCGCTCGCCCGGCACTTGGACGAAAAGCACCGGCGTGCGGCCCGGGAGCCGCACCACTTCGAGCTTCATCCCCTTCAATTCATTGCGCCTGCACCACGCCGCGGCAAGCTCGACCGCGGCATCGATGTAGCCGTTTCTCTGCCAATCTGCGTCGAAGTGCGGCGATTTCGCCGGAATGCGGATGTACTCGACGAGGGCGGGAACGATCGCGTCGTCCCAGAATCGGGCGATGCGATTGGCAAGCGGCGCTGGGGTCATCGGGCGATTATGCCGCACGGCCCTCTGCCGGGCAGCCGAGGAAGCGTTTGCGGGCTGGCCCGCCCGGGCTATGCGGGCGCAACGCGTGCGCGCCGCAGGCCAATGCATTCATTGGCGAGCAGCGCTCCGAGCACGATCGCAGCGCCGGCGAGCGCGAGCGCGGTCGGGCGCTCGCCGACTCCGATCCAGACCCAGATTGGCGCCAGCACCGTTTCAATGAGCGACAGCAAACCGATCTCGCTCGCCGTGAGCGAGCGAGTAGCGCGCGTCATCAGCAGGCACCCCAGCCCGAGCTGGATGCATCCCATCGGCGCCAGCACGGCGAGGTCTCGCGCCGAGGGCTCGAGCGGAAGCGCAAGCGGCAGCGCAACGGCGATCGAGATCAGGCCGGCAACGAGCACCGCCGGCACCATGTCGACGGTGGCGTGCATCCGCCGCAGCACGACGATGTTGAGGCCGAACGCGGTCGGAACGCCCAGCGCAAGCAGGTTGCCGATCGTGCGCCCGGAGTCGAGCCCGTCGGCGAACATGAGCGTCGCGCCGGCGAGCGCGGCCACGATCGCGATCCAGGTGCGCGGCGCGATCCGCTCGCGCAGGAAGAACCATCCGAACAACGCCGCGAAAAACGGCCCGGTGCTCATCAGCACGAAGGTGTTGGCCGCGGTATTGCGCATCATCGACAGGATGAAGAAGAAGAACGTCGCTGCAAGCAGCGCGCCGGAAAGAATCCCCGGCAGGCCGATCGCGCGGATCTTCGAGAACACCTGCCGGCCATGCCACCAGAGCAGCGTCCCGAACAGGAACGCCACCATGAAGCAGGAGCGCCAGAAGACGATCTCCCAGCCGTCGGTGATCGTTACGCTGCGCACGAAGATCCCGCCCGTGCTCCAGGCGAGGCCGGCCGCGACCATCAGCGCGACGCCCTGCGCGCGCGGGCTGCGGGAAGCAAGCATGCGGCTTATTCGCGGCCGCGGTAGTGCAGCGGAAAGAGCCTTTTCACGACCGGCCCGTCACTTGCCCAGGCCTTGCAGCCGTCGAGAAAGTACGGCTTTTCCTTGTGCAGGTCGGGCGCGGCTTCAGTCGCAACCTCGCCCCCCTTCGGCCAGCTTCCCATCGTCTGAAAGGCCACCGTGGCCGCCGGCATCAGGAGTTCGGTGATGTGGGTGCAACCCTTGGTGCGGCCGACCGCCTCAGTGACGGCGCGGCGCCAGCCTGCTCCGACCCGCGCGCCGATCAACCCCTTGTAGCCGGAAGCTACGCTGGGGCAGGCATCGTAGGGGGCGTCGTTCGTCGTGACCTCGATGTCGCGCACCACCATGTCGAGATCGAGCGTCATCCGCAGTTCCATGTCGTGGACATGCATGCCGGGCTTGCGAAGGCCCCGGTACGGTTCCTCGACCTCGTAGGTCTTCGTATCGACGATGCGCGCTTCGATATCCCACAGGCCATCCTCGCGAACGAAACCTTCGCAAACAATGCTGCGGGTGTGCAGGTGCCGGCGCTCGGCCGGCTTGGAAAGTGCCATGAAGCGGTTTGCTCCCGGATTCGCTGAATGAGAGGAGAATACCGCATTGCAGCAACCGATCCGCTGGATATTCCGAGGAGATTCGAATGTCGAGAAGCACCACCCCGAGCGGGCTCGTGATCGAAGAGCTTTCGATCGGCACCGGCCCGGAAGCGCGCGCCGGCGGCAATGTCAGCGTCCATTACACCGGCTGGCTGCTCTACGGTGGCGAGAAGGGCCGCAAGTTCGATTCGAGCCGCGATCGCAATGAGCCGTTCGATTTTCCGCTCGGCGCCGGCCACGTCATCAAAGGCTGGGATGAAGGGGTCGCAGGTATGAAAGTCGGCGGCAACCGTCGCCTCACCATTCCGCCGGAGCTTGGCTACGGCGCGCGCGGAGCCGGCGGAGTGATTCCGCCGAACGCAACGCTCATCTTCGAAGTCGAATTGCTGGGGGTCGGCTGAGCGTGCCGTTACGCCGTACCCGAGGGACGAAACGACGCTCAAACCCCCGTACAATGCGCGCCCCTTCCATCAAGGCATTCCCATGAAGCAATCCCAGGATTTGGCTGCGAGCGGCCTCGTGACAGAGGATCTGGTGCTCGGCAGCGGCGCGACCGCGCTTGCGGGCGGCACACTCCTCGTTCACTACACCGGCTGGGTTGCCGGCGGCGAGCAGTTCGACTCGAGTCGCGCACGGTCCGACCCGCTCGACTTCGAGCTTGGCGCGGGCGACGTGATCCGCGGATGGGACCACGGCATCGCCGGCATGCGGGTCGGCGGCAAGCGCAAGCTCACGATTCCCCCGGAACTCGCCTACGGCGATCAGGGATGCGGCGGAGTGATACCACCGCACGCGACGCTGGTGTTCGAGGTGGAGTTGCTGGAAATCGTCTGACCGGCGGGCCCTCGCGTGCAAATGCTTCCTTACGAGCTGCAGCGCACGATCTCCCGCGAGGAAGTGAACCGGCTGCCAGTGCGGTGCTACGAAGGCGAGATCCGCGTCCCTGCAACCCCGGCAGAGCTGAAGAGCGCGATGGACGATATCCGGTCCGAGCGCGTGCTCGGCTTCGATACCGAGACGCGTCCCGCGTTTC
Source organism: Burkholderiales bacterium (assembly GCA_036277655.1). Lineage (GTDB taxonomy): Bacteria > Pseudomonadota > Gammaproteobacteria > Burkholderiales > SG8-39 > 2-02-FULL-66-14. Next base: position 7,549 of record DASUMM010000071.1, read on the forward strand.
AAAAAGGCGAACACCATCCGCCGTGCCTGGTGCAGGCAGCGACCGCGCGCGCGGTGTATTTGTTTCCGCTGCAGCGCATGGATTTCTCCGCGGCCGTCGCCGAATTTCTCGGCGCAAGGCAGATCGTCAAGGTCGGCGTTTCGCTCGCACACGACCTGCGGCAGCTGAAGCTCGTTTTCCCGTTCGAGGAGGCTTCGATCCTCGATGCCGGAGCTACCGCGCGGCAGCTGGGTCTGGAGCAGACCGGGCTGCGCAACCTCGCCGCACTGTTCCTCGGGTTTCGCATCCCGAAGGGCAATCGCACGTCGAACTGGGCCGCTCGACGCCTTTCGGCGGCACAGATCCGCTACGCAGCGACCGACGCCTGGGCCTGCCGCGAGCTTTACTTTCGCTTCGAGGAACTCGGCGTACCGCTCGAGCCTTGAGCCCCATTAGGGCGCGTCGATAGAATCGCTACACTCGCGCCTTCAGCCGCCAGCGGCGCACTTCCCAACGGAGAAGGTCCATGAGCACGATCCCCAACCACGCCCTGCGCCAGTTGCGCGCCGGCAAGCTCGCGATTGGCGTCGGCTTGCGCCAGGCGCGCACGGTCGACACCGCGCAGATCATGAAGACGGCCGGCTTCGATTGGCTCTTCATCGACTGCGAGCACAACTCGATGGATACGGACATGGCAGCGCAGATTGCCGCGGCGTCGCTCGCGGTCGGCATCACGCCGGTCGTGCGCGTGGCGGGGAAGGAACACTGGCATGCCTCGCGGATGCTGGACAACGGCGCGCAGGGGATCGTCGTCCCGCACGTCGAGACGGAAGCCGAAGCGAAGCGGATCGCCGATCAGTGCCGCTTTCCGCCGATCGGCCATCGCTCGATGGGCGGCGGACTGCAGCAGCTGAGCTTCGCTGCGGTGCCCGTCGGCGAGGCAGCGAAGATCGTCAACGAAGAGACGCTCGTCGTCGTGATGCTCGAATCGCCGCTCGGCATCCAGAACTGCGAGGCGATCGCCGCGGTGCCGGGAATCGATGCGCTGCTGATCGGCACCAACGACCTGTGCATGGAGATGGGCATCCCGGGTCAGTTCGATGACCCGCGCGTGAAGGACGCCTACACGAAGGTCATCGCCGCCTGCCGCAAGCACGGCAAGTTTCCGGGCATGGGCGGCATGTACACGGCGCAGCTGTTGCAGCGGCACATCGACATGGGCGTGCAGCTGATCCTGTCAGGCTCGGACTTTTCGCTGCTCATGCAGGCGGCGAAGGCGCGCGCCCAGATGGTGCGGGAGTTCGAGAAGAAGTGATCGGTCAGCGCACGCTCGAATTCCGCACGCGCGGGCGCGGGACCCTGGATGTGACGGGCGAGGTGCAAAGAGCGGTCGCGGCGACGGGGGTGAAGAAAGGCCTTTGCACGGTGTTTCTGCAGCATACGAGCGCTTCGCTCATCCTTTGCGAAAACGCCGACCCGGACGTGCGGCGCGA
>DASUMM010000072.1:0-19380 GCA_036277655.1 Burkholderiales bacterium
GCTCTCGAAGCCGGGGCATGCGAACCCGGATTTGATCCTTCCGCAGCACTCGCACACTGGATCGGCGCCGGCGTCGTTGCGGGCCTGGTATGAGCGCGTCGCCGGCTGGCTGAGCGCGCTCGCGCCGCTCGTCGACCTCGCGATCCGCCTCGAGGGGGCGCAGGTTTTCTTCCGCTCGGGCCTGCTGAAAATCGGCAACTGGGACGGCACGCTGTATCTGTTCCAGAACGAGTACAGAGTGCCGCTGTTGCCGCCCGAAGTGGCGGCCTACCTCGGCACGTTCGGCGAACTGTTCTTCCCGCCGCTGCTCGCGCTCGGCCTCGCCACGCGCTTCGCCGCGCTTGCGCTCAGCGTCTTCAACATCGTCGCGGTAGTGTCGTTCTGGCACGTGCTCGGCGGCAACGAAGCGGCGCTCGCGTCGCATTTCTTCTGGGGGCTGCTGCTGCTCGTCCCCCTCACCCACGGCGCCGGAAGGCTTTCGCTCGATCACCTGCTCGCCAGAAGGTTCGCCTCTTGAATGCGCCAGACCCTCGCCCTGCTCCAGACCGGCGGCTTTCCGGCCCTGCATCGCCGTGCTGCAACGCAGACTCGCGCATCATGGCTCGCTGCGCGGCAGTGAGGGCTTCGGTCGTTGCTCCCCCGTCGCGAACGGAAGAAGCAGGGTTCGCTTCACGCTCAAGTCGGCCGAGCGGCCGTAAGGCGACACGCCGATGGTGATGCGCTGCTGGGGGACGTCATCCCGCCACGTGCCGTGCAGCCGGTCCCAGACCGTGAGTCCGCTGGAGAAGTTGCTATCGCGCTCCGAGCGCTCGGTCGAGTGATGGATGCCGTGCAGGCGGGGCGTGACGACGAGAAGGCCGAGCGCCCGCTCGGCAACGAGCGGCAGGCGAACGTTGGAATGGTGAAACAAGACTTCCAGCGCGGTCAGTTGCTGCCAGAGTTCCAGCGCTCGCGGCGTGACGCCGATCAGCGCGACCTGCGCAGCGCGCCACGGCACCGACGCCAGAAATTCACCGACGTGAAAGCGCAACGCGGTGGAGGCGTCCAGATCGCGATCGACGTGATGCGCCAGGTGAAACCGCCACAGCAGCGGCACGCGGTGCAGTAGGATGTGCCACAGGTAGAGCGTGTAATCGAGCAGTACCACGGCGGCAAGCGTCTCCACCCAGCGCGGCAACGCCATGCGGCGCAGCAGGCCCCAGCGGCGCTCGGCGGTCCACACCATGACCCGGCGGATGACGGGCCGCTCGACCGCCGCCAGTTCGCACGCCGTCAGCGCGCCGATCGCGGCATTTCTCAGCCGCCTGCGAGCGCCCGGTTCGACTGCACGGCGCAGCGGCCGGGTTCGCTCGAGAACGAGCAGTGCGGCAATGAAGCCGACGACGAGCAGGCCCGCCCAGCGGAGCATCGAGGTACACCTCCTGTCTCAAGGGACACCGCGGATTCGCTTCGGTTCAGGGCGTCATGCTTCGCCGCGCGCCGGATAGTCCTTCGAGACGACGAAATCGATCGCCGCTCAACCCGGAGAGCGACATCGTGGGCGAACTTCCGTAGAGTAATGATGGCCCACGAAGCCGCTCCAACGACAGGAGGAACTTGCGTGACGACTCTGAAGCTTCCAGGCATCCAGGCATGTGTCTTCGACGCCTACGGTACGCTGTTCGACGTCAACGCCGCGGCAGCGCGGGAGAAGGAAGCGCTCGGCGAACGATGGCAGGCGCTGGCGGAGTCGTGGCGCGCGAAGCAGCTGCAGTACACCTGGCTGCGGGGGCTCATGGGGCGGCACGCAGATTTCTGGCGCGTGACGAGCGATGCGCTCGATTACGCGCTGGCGAGCCTCGATCTGCACGACGCTGCGCTCCGTCAACGGTTGCTGGATCTGTATTTCGCGCTTCAGTCCTATCCCGAGGTGAAGAAGGTTCTCACCCGCCTGAAAGCGTTGGGTCTGAAGCTCGCGATCCTTTCCAACGGCGAACCGAAGATGCTCGCTGCCGCGGCGGCGAATTCGGGCATCGCCGAGCTGCTCGATGCGATTCTTTCTGTCGAAGAGGTGAAGGTGTTCAAGCCGCATCCGTCCGTGTACCGGCTGCCCTCGCAGCGCTTCGGCTTCGCGCCGGCGCAGATGTGCTTCGTCTCGTCGAACGGCTGGGACGCGCATGCGGCGAAAGCGTTCGGTTATCGGGTGGTCTGGTGCAACCGGTTCGGCCAGGCGGCGGAGCGCATTCCCGAGACTCCGGACGGCCAGATCACCACCCTCTCGATGTTGCCGGAAATCGTAACGTTGTGAGCGCGCAAGCGGCGCGCGCGGCTTCGGGTCCAAGCGCCTGCACGAGGTGGGCTACCAGGGACTGCTCGAAATGCTGCCGTAGGCATTTTCTTGACTGCCGCCCCGCAGTCGGTCAGCCTCGGGGAGATGAAATTCTGCTCCAACTGCGGCGCGCAGGTGGCCCAGCGCATCCCGCCCGGCGACAGCCTGCCGCGCCATGTCTGCGATCACTGCGGCGAGATCCACTACCAGAATCCGAAGATCGTCGTCGGCAGCGTTCCCGAATGGGAGGGAAAGCTGCTGCTGTGCCGGCGGGCGATCGAGCCGCGCTACGGCTACTGGACGCTGCCCGCGGGTTTCCTGGAGAACGATGAAACGCCGGCGCAGGGAGCCGCGCGCGAGACGCTCGAAGAAGCCGGCGCACGGATCGTGCTCGGCGAGCCGTTCTCGATGATCGCCGTGCCGCGGGTGAACCAGGTACACCTCTTTTACCGGGCGCGGCTGGCGGACCTGAATTTCGAGCCCGGGGTGGAGAGCCTGGAAGTGAGGCTCTTCGACGAAGCCGAGGTGCCGTGGAAGGACCTCGCGTTCCGCACGGTGTCGCTGACGATCGAGTACTGGTTTGCCGACCGCGGCAAAGGCGCTTTCGCCTTCCACGCCACCGACGTGCCGCGCTAAGCCGGTTACGCCGCGCTGCGGTATGCTTTCGCCCGCGCGAAAAAACGAAAACCGGCCAGAAAGAGGAGACCGCCGATGACGCGTCGATCCATCGCCTTGCTTGCGTTGCTGCTGCTGCATGCGCCCACCGCGCTCGCCGCCGATCCGCCGAAGCTCGACCCGGCGAACACCGCCTGGATGCTCACTTCCTCGGTGCTGGTACTTTTCATGACGCTGCCGGGCCTCGCCCTCTTCTACGGCGGCCTGGTGCGGACGAAGAACATCCTCTCGGTGTTGATGCAGTGCTTCTCGATCGCGTGCATCGTCACCGTCGCCTGGGTCGCGATCGGCTACAGCATCGCCTTCGGCGATGCCGGCCCGCTGAACGCCTGGTATGGCGGATTCGCGAAGTCGTTCTTTTCCGGCATCGACGCCAAGACGGTGAAAGGCTCGATTCCCGAGTCCGTGTTCGTGATGTTCCAGTTGACGTTTGCGATCATCACGCCGGCGCTGGTGATCGGCGCGTACGCAGAACGCGTGCGCTACGCCGGCATGCTGATCTTCAGCCTGCTGTGGCTGCTCCTCGTCTATTGCCCGGTCGCACACTGGGTGTGGGGCGACGGTTGGCTCGCGAAGATGGGCGTCATGGATTTCGCCGGCGGCCTGGTGGTGCACCTGAATGCCGGGATCGCCGCACTCGTCTGCGCGCTGTGGCTCGGCCCGCGCAGGGGCTTTCCGGAAACGGCGATGCCACCGCACAACATGACGATGACCGTGACCGGCGCCTGCATGCTGTGGGTGGGCTGGTTCGGATTCAATGCGGGCAGCGCGCTCGCTGCCGACGGCGCAGCCGGCATGGCGATGCTCGTCACGCACATCGGCGCCGCGACCGGCTCGATCGCGTGGATGATCTGCGAGTGGCTGCGCTACGGAAAGCCATCCGTGCTCGGTATTGTGACCGGAATGGTGGCCGGTCTTGGAACGATCACCCCGGCTTCGGGCTTCGTCGGTCCGATGGGCGCGCTGGTGATCGGCGCGGCCGCCGGCACGGTGTGCTTCTTTTGCACCAGTTACATGAAGCAGGCGCTCAAGGTGGACGACTCGCTCGACGTGTTCCCGGTGCACGGAGTCGGCGGCGTGCTCGGAACGCTGCTCACCGGAATCTTCGTTTCGGCGACGTTCGGCGGCGCAGGCTATCCCGAGAAGGTCACGATGGGCGGCCAAGTCATGACGCAGGTGATCGGCATCGTGGCGACCGCGGCTTGGTCGGGGATCCTGACACTGCTGTTGCTCAAGCTGACGAACGCGCTGTCGCCGCTGCGTGCCGCACCGGAAGAAGAAACCGAAGGTCTCGACACGGTGATGCACAACGAGAAAGGCTACAACCTGTAGCAGTAGAATTTCGGCCATGCAGCGGCGCGAATTCCTCCATTTTTGCGCCGCCGGCGCCGCGGCGACAGCGGCGAGCGGCGATGCGCTGGCGGCGGCCGATGCGAAGCCGCATTTCTACACGCGCACGAAGCTGCTGGAGGCTGCCGGCCGGCCGATGCTCGCCGCGCAGGTGCCAGCGCATCGGACGCTCGTATTCCACTATCCGTACGACACGACGCCCTGCTTCCTGCTGAACCTCGGCCGTCCGATCGAAGGCTCGGCGAAGCTGCGCACCGCCGATGCGCGCACCTATGATTGGAAAGGCGGCGTCGGCCGTTCACGCTCGATCGTCGCCTACTCGGCGATCTGCGCGCACCAGCTTGCCTATCCGACGCGCCAGATCAGCTTCATCAGCTACCGCACCGAGCGCAGCCAGCGCAACCGCCACGCGAACGTGATCCACTGCTGCGCCGAGCACAGCCAGTATGACCCGGCGCAGGGAGCAAAGGTGGTGGCAGGCCCGGCGCCGCAGCCGCTCGCGGCGATCCTGCTCGAGCACGACGCGGCAAGCGACGAGCTTTACGCGGTCGGCACGCTCGGCGGCGAGATGTTCGAGAAGTTCTTCGAGAAATATGCGATGCGACTGCAGCTCGAGCATGGCTCGGCGGCGCGCAAGGCGGTCGGCGCAAGCGCAGTGGTGACGGAGCTGGACGCCTATTGCCGCCAGCAGGTGAAGTGCTGAAGTGGTGCCCTGGCTCGGGTCGCGCGATGCGTTCCCGGCCGTCGAGCGCGCGCTAGCCGAGCCAAACGGCCTTCTCTGCGCGGGCGGCGACCTCTCCGTGCGCAGGCTGCTGGCCGCCTACCGGCACGGGATCTTTCCGTGGTACTCCGGGCTCGAACCGATCCTCTGGTGGTCGCCCGATCCGCGCATGGTCCTTTTCTGCGATGAACTAAAGGTTGCCCGCTCGCTCGCGAAGAACATCCGCAACAAAGGCTACGACGTTCGCGTGGATACGGCGTTTGCCGAAGTTTTGCGCGGCTGCGCGGCGCCGCGGCGTGGCGAAGGGCGCACCTGGCTCGGCAGGCAGATGCGCGGCGCGTACCTCGAGCTGCACGAGGCGGGCTACGCGCACTCGTTCGAGTGCTGGCAGGGCAATGCGCTGGTCGGCGGACTCTATGGCGTCGCGATCGGCCGGATGTTCTTCGGCGAATCGATGTTCTCGCGCGCCACCGATGCGTCGAAGGTCGCGCTCGTCGCGCTCGTGCAAGAGCTGCGCGGCCGTGGCTTCCCGCTGATCGACTGCCAGGTGCGCACGCCGCTCCTAGCGCAGCTCGGCGGCCGCGAGATTGCGCGCGGCGAATTCTTGCGCCGCATGCGCGCGTTGGTAAACTACCGCGAACCCGGAGGCCGCTGGACCCGTGTCACGCCTCAATGACCTGCCGCATGCCGTACTGCAGTTCTACGTCACGGCGCCGTATCCGTGCAGCTACCTGCCGGAGCGGATGGCGCGCTCGCAGGTCGCGACGCCCAGCCACCTGATCAACACCGAGCTGTACGGCGAGCTGGTGAAGGCCGGCTTTCGCCGCAGCGGCATCTTCACCTACCGCCCGCACTGCGACAGCTGCCGCGCCTGCGTGCCGGTGCGCATCCCGGTGGCGGAATTCGTCGCCAACCGCTCGCAGCGCCGGGCCTGGAAGCAGCACGAGGGACTGACGGCGCACCCGCAGCCGCTCAAGTTCCGCCTCGAGCACTACGCGCTGTATCTTCGGTACCAGTCGCGCCGGCATTCCGGCGGCGGCATGGACAACGACAGCCGCGACCAGTATTCGCATTTCCTGCTGCAGAGCCGCGTCGATACGCGACTGATCGAGTTCCGCGACCACGGACAGCTGTCGATGGTGTCGATCGTCGACTACTTGCCCGACGGGCTGTCCTCCGTCTACACGTTCTTCGAGCCGGATCGCCGCGGCGCAAGCTTCGGCACCTACAACGTGCTGTGGCAGATCGACGCCTGCCGCGCGCTCGGACTTTCGTACCTGTACCTCGGCTACTGGATCCGGGAGAGCCCGAAGATGGCGTACAAGTCGCGCTTCGCGCCGGTGGAGGGCTTCGTCGGCGGCGCCTGGCGACGGCTCGACCCCCGCGAGCTGGAATGACCGCTTGATGCTCTATGCGCTCGCACGGCCGCTCCTCTTCTCGCTCGACCCGGAGACCGCGCACTCCCTGACGCTCGCGCTCGCCGATGCGCCGCTGCGTTTCGGGCTGCTGCGAACGCCGCGCATTGCGGCGGCCCCGGTGCGCGTCATGGGTCTGGATTTCGCCAACCGCGTCGGGCTCGCCGCAGGCCTGGACAAGAATGCCGAGCACATCGATGCACTCGGCGCACTCGGCTTCGGCTTCCTGGAAGTCGGCACGGTGACGCCACGACCGCAACCGGGCAATCCGCGGCCGCGGATGTTTCGCCTGCCCGGCGCCCGCGCGCTGATCAACCGGCTCGGCTTCAATAACGTTGGCCTCGAGGTTTTTCGGGCGAACGTCCGGCGCGCGTCGTGGCGCGGCGTACTCGGAATCAATATCGGCCGGAACTTCGATACGCCGAACGAGCGCGCGGCGGACGATTACGTGAAGGGGCTGGAGGGTGTCTACCCGCACGCGAGCTACGTCACCGTGAACGTGTCCTCGCCGAACACGGCGGGCCTGCGTGACTTGCAGCACAAGGCGCAGCTCGATGCGCTGCTCGGCCGGCTGATGCAGGCGCGCGAAGCGCTCGCCGACCGGCATGGGCGGAAGGTGCCGCTCGTACTGAAGGTCTCGCCCGATCTCTCCGCGGCGGAGATTGCGGACGTCGCAGAAGCGGTGCGCCGCGCGAAAATCGATGCGCTGATCGCGACCAACACCTCTCTTTCGCGCGAAGGCGTGGAAGGCCAGCCCTTCGCCGCCGAATCGGGCGGCCTCTCCGGCGCACCGATCCGGCAGCGCGCGACTTCGGTGCTGGCCGCGTTCGCCAGGGAACTCAAAGGCGAAGTGCCGCTGATCGGCGCAGGCGGCATCGCCTCCGGCGCCGACGCGGTGGAGAAACTCTCCGCCGGCGCTTCGCTCGTCCAGCTCTACACCGGCCTCATCTACCGCGGGCCGGATCTGATCGCCGAGTGCGCCCGGGCGATCGCCCGTTCACAGCAAGTCGCTGCATGAAGCGGAGCCTGGTCGCGCGGGTCGACGAAGCGCGCTGCATCGGCTGCACGCGGTGCATCGACGCCTGCCCGGTCGATGCCATCAGCGGCGCGAACGGACTGATGCATGCGGTCATCGCACGCTGGTGCATCGGCTGCAAGCTGTGCCTGCCGCCCTGCCCGGTCGACTGCATCGAGATGATTCCTGCGAGCGGTCCCTGGACGAGCGCCGATGCGCGCGCGGCGCAGCACCGTTTTCGCGCGCGCAGGGCGCGAGCTTCGCGGCGCCTTGCACCTGCGGTGTCTGCGGACCGCAAGTCGGTGATTGCCGCGATCGTGCGCCGCAGGCTCGGGCGATGAACCTGCAAAAACGGCGCGAGATCTTCGAGCGCTTCCGGGAAATGAACCCGCAGCCGAAGACCGAGCTCGAGTACCGCACGCCGTTCGAGCTGCTGGTCGCAGTGGTGCTGTCGGCGCAAGCCACCGACAAGTCGGTCAACGCGGCGACCGAAAAGCTGTTCCCGGTCGCCAATACGCCGCAGAAAATCGTCGCACTCGGCGTGAAGGGGCTGGAGCCGTACATCCGCAGCATCGGCCTCTATCCGACCAAGGCGAAGAACGTGGTGGAGCTTTCGCGCATCCTGCTGGAGCAGCATGGCGGCCAGGTGCCGCCCTCCCGCGAGGCACTGGAGCAGCTTCCCGGCGTGGGGCGCAAGACCGCGAACGTGGTGCTCAATTGCGCGTTCGGGCAACCCACCGTGGCGGTCGACACCCACATCTTCCGCGTCTCCAACCGCACCGGCATCGCTCCGGGCAAGGATCCGCGGGAGGTCGAGGAAAAGCTGCTCAAGTTCGTGCCGGCCGAGTTCCTGCAGCACGCCCATCACTGGCTGATCCTGCATGGGCGCTATGTCTGCCTCGCGCGCAAGCCCGGCTGCCCGCAGTGCCTCATTCGCGACCTGTGCGAGTTCCGCCCGAAGACGAAGGATGCCTAGTGTTTGATCCGTCGCGCGACCAGGCGCGCAACTTCTTCTTCGAGACGTGGCGCAAGTACCGCGCTGGCGAGCCCATTGTCGGGCTGGAAGCGGTCGCGCTCGACATCCTGCTCGCCCACCCGGAGTACCACCGCGAACTCGAGGATCCGGAGCGTTTTCGCGACCGCAACTATGCGCCGGAGCTTGGCGAAACGAATCCGTTCCTGCACCTTTCCATGCACGTCGCGATCGAGGAGCAGCTGTCGATCGACCAGCCGCCGGGCATCGCCGCGCTCTTCAACGCGCTCGCCGAGCGTCACGGCGAGCGCCATCGCGCCATGCACGATGCGATGGAATGCCTGGGGGAGATGGTCTGGCGCTCGCAGCGCGACCAGGCGCCGCCGGACGGCGCGGCGTACCTCGAGTGCCTGCGAAAGCGCGCACTGCGCCGTTGACGGGCACGGATTTTTCCGGCAATCAAAGCACCGGAACCGCAACGGCCAAGGTAAACTTCGCCCCGGGCGCAGCAATATTTTTGAGAGGGGATCTCAAGTGTCTGCCGAGAAGCCGTCGCGGGCTCCGTTCGCGTTTTTCGATTGTCCGAAGTGCAAGCATCATTCGATGCACGCCTGGTTCGTACGCAAGAACCTGGTGGAGACTTATGCCTGGTGCGAGGGCTGCTCTTCGTACTTCCTGCAGCGCAACGCCGTGTTCTTCGGCATGCTGTGGGGCGGCTTCCTTGCGCCGCTGCTGATCCTGCTGGTGATGGAAGGGGCGCTGGCGCCGTACCTCGGCGAGTTCGGCCGCGCCGCACGCATCGCGATCGCAGCGCTGGTCGCCACCCCGATCCTCTTGTACTCGCTGCCCTTTTTCGTCCGCTGGACGATCCGCTACGAATACGTGGGGCGTAACGCGCCGTAGATGCGCTGGCTTGCGGCGCTCTGCGCCGGGAGCTGCGTCGCAATCGCGCTCTTCGCAGCCTTCTACGGATACAAGAGCTTCGAGGACTGGCAGTCGGCTCGAACCGAGCTCTCTGCGCGGATCGCAGCACTCGAGACTGATTCGCGCAATCCGAACCGGGAAGGCAACCTCAAGAGCGCGCACCATTTGCTGGATCTCGCGAACGGCGTGGTGCTGGAGAAGGCCGGCGCAAGCGCGCTTGTGCTGATTCTGGCGCTCGCGGCTTTCGGGGCGTCGTACCGTTACGCCGCCCGGTTCCTGACTCGTTTCCGGCTCTTCGCGACAGCGGCCGCCGGTGCGCTGATTCCGGTCGCCGTGGGCATCGTCGTGCTGCTGATGCTCGGCGCCGGCGCCATCCGCGGCTGAAAGACTGGAAAACGCTAGCGCTGCAGGTGCAGGTTCGACTTCTGGCCCGCGAACCAGGCCGAGAGGTCTTCGATGTCCCGCTTGGACAGATTCGCTGCGAAGCCCTTCATGATCGCGTTTTTGCGTTTGCCGCTCTTATAGTCGATCAGCGCCTTCACCAGGTAATCGTAGTGCTGGCCGGCGAGGATCGGCTGATCGGGCGCCGAGGGCTTGGCGCCGTCGGCGCCGTGGCACGCAGCGCAGGTCTGAGCCGCTTTCGCCTTGCCGGATTCCGCGTTGCCTTTCGCAGTGGCGTCCTGCACGCCGGCAAGCGCAACGGAAGCCACGGCAACCATCATCCACGTGCGCGCGCTCATTTCGCCGCCCCGCCGTAGTACGCCGCGAGATCGGCCATGTCCTGGTCGGAAAGGCCGGCAGCGATGCCTTTCATCGAGGGATGGTTTCGCTCGCCCGACTTGTACGCCTTGAGCGCGCTCACCAGATACGCAGGTTGCTGTCCGCCGAGCTTGGGCACGTGATAGACGTCGGGATAGGCGGTCCGGTATCCGGCGATGCCGTGGCAGCCTTCGCACATGGCAATCTTGTTTTTCGCAGCCTTCGGATTGCCGACGGGCGCCGGCTGCTGTGCGAGCGCGGGCGCAGCAAGCATGCACGCGAAGAGGACGATGGATCTGGGATGCATGAGCGCTCGGGGAAAAAAGGACGCCGAAGTGTATCCAAAGAGCGCGAGCCCCTCAACTATAATGCGCGCTTTGGGGGAAAGGGCAGCAATGCGCTTCAGCGGTTCGCCGGAATACGTTTCGACCGAAGACCTTACGCTCGCGGTGAATGCGGCGATCACGCTCCAGCGGCCGCTCCTCGTCAAAGGCGAGCCCGGCACCGGCAAGACGATGCTCGCGGTGCAGGTGGCGAAGGCGCTCGGCCTGCCGCTGCTGGAGTGGCACATCAAGTCCACGACGAAGGCGCAGCAGGGGCTCTATGAATACGACGCGGTCTCGCGACTGCGCGATTCGCAGCTCGGTGATCCTCGCGTGCACGACATCCACAACTACATCGTGCGCGGGATGCTGTGGCAGGCGCTGACCGCCGACCAGCCGGTCGTGCTGCTGATCGACGAGATCGACAAGGCCGACATCGAATTCCCGAACGACCTGCTGCGCGAGCTCGATCGCATGGAGTTCTACGTCTACGAGACGCGCGAGCTGGTGAAGGCGAAGCACCGGCCGATCGTGTTCATCACCTCGAACAACGAAAAGGAATTGCCGGATGCGTTCCTGCGCCGCTGCTTCTTCCACTACATCCGCTTCCCGGACAAGGAGACGATGGAGCGCATCGTCGGCGTGCATTTCCCGGGGCTGAAGAAGTCGCTGCTGCGCGAGGCGATGGAAGTGTTCTTCGAGGTGCGCGAGGTCCCCGGGCTGAAGAAGAAGCCGTCGACCTCGGAGCTGCTCGACTGGCTGAAGCTGCTGCTCGCCGAGGACATCCCGCCGGAAGCGCTGCGCTCCAAGGATCGCAAGACGATCATCCCGCCGCTGCACGGCGCGCTGCTGAAGAACGAGCAGGACGTGCACCTTTTCGAGCGGCTGGTGTTCATGACGCGGGCGCAGCGGTAGCGGCTGGCTTCCTTCCCCGGCACATGAGCCAGGATCTCGCCGTACTGTTTGCAGATATCGCCGGCAGCACCAAGCTCTATGAAGCGCTCGGCGACGCCGACGCCAAGATCCTGATCGACGAAGCGCTGATCGGCATGCGGACGATCACGCAGCGCCATCGCGGCCGGGTGGTGAAGACGATCGGCGACGAGCTGATGTGCGTGTTCCCGGACGCCGAGCGGGGCTTCCATGCCGCGACCGACATGCAGACCCTCGTCAACGCGCTCGTCGTCACCAAAGGCGTCAAGCGCATGATCCGGGTCGGCTTTCATGCCGGCCCGGTGATCGAGGAGAAAGGCGACGTCTTTGGCGACACGGTGAACGTCGCGGCGCGCATGGCCGGCATCGCCAAGGGGATGCAGATCATGACGACGCGCAACACGGTCGAGCTGCTGCCGCAGGCGTTGCGCGCCTCGACGCGGCCGATCGCCGCGGTCGCCGTCAAGGGCAAGGCCGACGACCTCGCGGTCTGCGAAGTGCTCTGGCAGGAAAGCGACGACCTGACGATGGCGGCCGGCGCGATGCACGGCGCCGAGCCGGTGGTCGAGCTGGTGCTGCGCCACGCGGGCAAGGAAATGGTCCTCGGCGCAGAGCGGGCCTCGGCGATGGTGGGACGCGACCCTTCGTGCGACCTGGTGCTCGCGGAACCCAAGGCCTCGCGCCAGCATGCGAAGCTCGAGAAGCGGCGCGACAAGTTCTTCCTCATCGACCAGAGCACGAACGGCACGTACGTGACGTTCGCCGGCGAGCCCGAGATCGCGCTGCGGCGCGAGGAAGTGATGCTGCGACGTACCGGACGGATCGTGTTCGGCCACAGCGCCGGCGCCGACGCCCAGACCGAGAGCGTCGAGTTCTCGCTTCGAAGCTAGACCTTCAGGAACGCCTTGCGTGCCGCGGGCGCACTCAGCAGCCCCGCGGGAGGCGTCGTCTCGAGCTTTCCACGCACGGCTTGCGCGCCGCAGGCCGCAGCGAACGACACGCCGACCGATTGCCCGCTGACCGCGCCAAGCGAAAAGCACGTCTGCCCCAGCTTGGCATTGAGGGGATTGAGCACGTGCTCGGCGACCAGGTCGCCGACGCTTCCTTCCGGCAGCTCCAGGCGGAACGCGCCCTCGCCCGCGGCCTGCGCGTCGAGCACGCCGCGCAGGCTGCGCAGCTCGCGCAGCAGCGCCTTGCCCGAATCGGCACCCGGCAGCCCGCTCACCGCAAGGTTCACGTTCTGCGCGCCGAAGCTGAAGTGAGCGAGGAAGAAATTCTTCGAGAACTCGTCGCCGACCAGCCTGCCGATCTCGGCGAGCGCGGCATCCTCGCTCGGCCAGCTGGTGTTCTTCGGCATCCGGGTGTTGGTATAGATCTCCTCGCCGCTCGCCTTGTCGATCGCCTTCACGGTCCAGGACGTGAGCGCGGTCTTGGTGATCGTCAGGCCTGAGGCGGCGAGCTTCGCCGACAGCGTCTTCACCTTCACTTCGCCGACGATATGGAAGTCGGCGACTTTCGCCTCCGCCCCGGTCTTCGTCTCGCCTTCGAGCGACCAGGTGCGGAAGCCGAACGACTTGATGCGCTCCTTGATCGCGTTCTCCGCGAGCTGCGAGCGCGCCGAGGGCACCGCCTGCGAAGTGTCGGCATTGCTGATCACGATCTGTACCGCGATCTTCGGGTCGCCGTTGTTGCGGATGAATTCGACCCGCTCCTTGTCGCTCATCTGGTTGAGCGACTTCTGCACGTCGCGCACCTTGATGGTCGCGCGCGTGTTGAGCGAGACCAGGCCATCCTTGCCGAGCTGCGGCGCCTCTTCGGCGAGCGTCGTCTTGATGAACTCGGCCGAGCGCGGGAGGATCTTTTCCTGCAACCACTTGTAGTTGCGGTTGAGCGAATCGTGCGAGACGTAGAGCGCGAGCGCCTTCTCGATCAGCTGGCGCTTCGCATCGGCGCGCGCCTCGACGCCGGCGGCCGCCGCATCGCCATTGAACTTCGCCGGGTCGGCGAGGCCGACCGCGCTGATGGTGAGGATGCCGGGCTCCGACGCAGCGGGTGGCGGAGCGGCCACCGGCGCCGCGGCGACCGGCGTCGGCGCCGGTGCAACCGCTGAAGCGGGAACCGCAGTCGCAATCGGCGCTTGCGTCGTTGCGACCGCTGCCGGCGCTTCGGGCTTTTTCCCGCCGACCAGATGGATCACGCCGCCACCGACCGCGAGGATCGCGGCAGCGGCGCCGGCGAGGATCGCGAGGTTGTTGCTCTTGCGCGCCGTGGGAGCTGGAGTTGGCACCGGGTCGGAACCCCGAGAAGCCGACCCGGTGCCTGTTGGAGAGGCGGGTCTTGCGTGGGTCTGACTCGTGTTGAGCGCTGCTTGGCGGACCGTGGCGTTGTCGAGCATTGTCGCTTCCACGAGAGTCGCGTCCGCGCCCTCGGAAGCTGCAGCCGGCGTGCGCCCTTCGGCCACGGCGACGATGTCGGCCGCGAACTGCGAAGCGCGCTGGTAGCGCTCGGCAGGACTCTTCGCCATCGCTTTTTTCACGACCGCGTCCCACGCCGGCGGCAACGTCGTGTTGAGCGCGGAAGGCGGAAGCGGATCCTCCTTCAGCACCTTGTGCATGATCGTGGTCACGGCGCCGCTGAACGGCCGCTCGCCGGTAAGCAACTGATAGAGGATCACGCCGCACGAGAAGATGTCGCTGCGCCCGTCGACCGGCGTGCCGAGGAACTGCTCGGGTGACATATAGGACGGCGTGCCGAGCACGGTTCCCGCCTGCGTCAGCTCGGAGGTTTCGATGCGCGCGATGCCGAAGTCGGCGACCTTGACGGTGCCGCTCTCGAGCAGGATCACGTTCGCCGGCTTCATGTCGCGATGGGTGACGCCGCTTGCGTGCGCGTGATCGAGCGCGCCGAGCATCTCGCCCATGATCCGCGCGAGGTCCTTGTTGGCGAAGCGCTGGCCGGCGTCGAAATAGTCCTTCAGCTCGCGGCCCTTGATGAACTCCATCGCGATGAAGGCGACGCCGCCCTCCTCGCCGTATTCGTAGATCTGGACGATGTTCGGATGGTTGAGGCGCCCGGCCGCCTGTGCTTCGCGCTTGAAGCGCGCGAGGATTTCCGCCGTCTCGGCCTGCGCGAGCTGCTGCGGCCGGATCGTCTTGATCGCCACCGTGCGCTCGATGAACGGATCGAACCCTTCGTAGACGACGCCCATCGCGCCGCGACCCAGTTCGCGGCGAACGATGTACTTGCCGAGCTTGGCGGGAATCGGATCGGACATCGGGGGCGCCTTGCAGCCCTGCGCTATTTGTACTTGGAGTCGATTTCCCAGACGGCCTTCTGCACCAGGCGCTGCACCATCGTATCGAGCCCGACGCCGCCCTTGGCGCTTTGCGAGACGCCCATCACGGAAGTCCCCTGCGCGCCGACCTCCATCTTTTCTTCCGAGTATCCCTGCGCGACCTGCTCGGTGGTGGTCGCGTCCATGATCTTGTAGCGCATGCCGATGAGCCAGACGCCGGTCGCCTCCTGGGTCTGCACCGAGCCCACCGCAGTCCCTGCGGCATAGCTACCCCTGCTGCCGCCGAGTATGCCGAGCACGTTGCCGATGGCGCGGCCGTCGAAGCCCTGCTGCACCTGCGCGATCTGCTCGGCCTTGAGAATGTCGAACTTGACGATCCATTTGGTCGTCTTCAGCTTGCCGATCTGCATCGTCTGGCGCGCCTTGTCCGGGTCGCCCAGGTTGTACGCCAGGGCGATCTCATTCACGAGCGGCCCGAGATTCGAGCGCTCGAGCACCTGGAAGTTTGCCTGCGACAGCTCCAGTTCCGCGTAATCGGCGATGTTCGTCGGGCCGAACTTCTGCGTAAACGTCGCGTTCATGCTCTTCACCTCGCCCGGAATCACCACCAGCGCAGGGCCCGCCTTGGCGCGGTTGACATACTCGACCGGCCTGTAGGCGGCCACGTCCGCGGCTTCGTTCGCCTTTTGCGAAGTCGAACTGCCCGCAGTGGGCGACGGATTGCCGAAAGTGGGCTGGGCCGCGGCGTTCGCTCCCGCGAGCGCAATCGTGGCTGCGAAGATCCAGACAGAATGGTTGTTCATCGATTCTCTCCCCGAGAAGACCGCCTTGCGGCAGCACTCATTTTCTGCGCGGTTCCGGCTGCTGACAATACTCGCTGTAGAGTTTTGCGACGACTTCGTCAGCCTGCTCGTTGATCAGCGTAAGCGCCATGCGCTGCACGTCGGCGCCGCTGTAGGACTGGGAGTACGCGTCGGCTTCCGACACGCGCTTGCCATCGGAGCCGGTGAGCACGAAGTGCATGCTGACGGCGACCTGGTTCACCGGGATCATCGGGTTGCGCGTCGCGCGCGCCGAGATGAGGCCCTTCAGCGTGTAGCTCGCCGCCAGGCGCCGCGCCGCGGAAAGCGCCGCGTCCGGGTTGTTCTTGAAGTAGGCGTCGATCTCGGCCTGTGCCACCTGCTTGCGGATCTCTTCCTGGGTATAGGTACGCAGGCCCAGGCCCTGCAGCCGCGCGTTGATGGCGTCGAAGTGCGAGCTGAACGCGGCCTGCTTCGCCTGCACCACCCCGTTCACTTCCTCGCCGATCAGCACCATGATCTTGCGGTTGCGGATGCGGTCGCGGCACGGCGTCGAAAGCTGCTCGGCAATGCGCTGGTTCCGCTGCGCCTGGGCTTCCTGCTGGGCCTTGTCTTCGTTGGAGAACTTGAAGCCCTGGGCCCATGCCGCGGCCGGCAGCGCTGCCACCAAAAGCAAGCTGCAGATTCGTTTCAGTCGCATCGCGCCCCCCTGCCGTTCGGTCGTCGGCAAGTATAGTCCGCTTGCGCCTCGCGCAGGCGTGACTTATTGCGCGCAGAGCGTGCGCCGCGTCGGCTTCGATACAATGGCGCAGCCGATGCTGATCGACTTCTTCCTCAAGCTCAAGTCCCACAAGCTTCCCGTCTCGATCAAGGAATACCTGACCCTGCTCGAGGCGATGCAAAAGGGCGTGATCGGGCCCTCGATCGACGATTTCTACTACCTGTCGCGCGCCTCGCTCGTGAAGGACGAGGCCAACTTCGACAAGTTCGACCGCGCGTTCTCGGAGTTCTGGCAGGGCGTCGAGACGATTCCGGGGATCGAAGCGCAGATTCCGCTCGAATGGCTGCTCAAGCAGGCGGAACTCACCCTGACCGAGGAAGAAAAGAAGGCGATCCAGGCGCTCGGCGGCTGGGAAAAGCTGATGGAGACGCTCAAGAAACGGCTCGAGGAGCAGAAGGGCCGCCACCAGGGGGGCTCGAAGTGGATCGGCACCGGCGGCACCTCCCCCTTCGGCGCCTACGGCTACAACCCGGAAGGCATCCGGATCGGGCAGGACCGCTCGCGCAACCGCTCCGCGGTGAAGGTGTGGGACCAGCGCGAATACCAGAACCTCGATGATTCGGTCGAGCTTGGCACGCGGAACATCAAGGTCGCGCTACGGCGCCTGCGCAAGTACGCGCGTGAGGGAGCGCCGGACGAGTTCGACCTCGACGGCACGATCGACGCCACGGCGCGCAAGGCGTACCTCGACATCCACATGCGCCCGGAGCGCCGCAACACCATCAAGGTGCTGATGTTCTATGACATCGGCGGCACGATGGACGATCACGTGAAGCTCTGCGAGGAGTTGTTCTCGGCCTCGAAGACCGAGTTCAAGCACCTCGAGTACTACTACTTCCACAACTGCCTGTACGACTTCGTCTGGAAGGACAACCGCCGCCGCCACACCGAGCGCACGCGCACCTGGGATCTCCTTCACAAGTACGGCCACGACTACAAGGTGATCTTCGTCGGCGACGCGACGATGAGCCCGTACGAGATCCTGCAGCCGGGCGGCTCGATCGAGTACTTCAACGAGGAAGCCGGCGCCGTGTGGCTGAAGCGCGTGACCGAGATCTATTCGAAGTTCGTCTGGCTGAATCCGGAGCCCGAGGAGATCTGGCCGTACCGGCAGTCGATCCAGGTGGTGAAGGAGCTGATGAACAACCGCATGTACCCCACCACGCTCGACGGCCTGGAGCGCGCGATGAAGGCGCTCGTAAAGTCCGGGCCGTGATCGTCGATATCCACGGGCACTACACGACCGCGCCGCCGTCGCTCACCGCGTGGCGCGAAGCGCAAGTCGCGGGACGAAAGCCTGCGGATCTGCTGATCTCCGACGACGAGATACGCGAGAGCCTCGAATCCAACCAGATCCGCCTGCAGCGCGAGCGCGGCACCGACCTGACGTTCTTTTCGCCACGCGCGATCGCGATGGAGCATCACGTCGGCGATGCGAAGACGAGCGCCGATTGGTCGCGCGTCTGTAATGACCTCATTCACCGCTGCTGCTCGCTCGTGCCGCAGCGTTTCGTAGGTGTCTGCCAGTTGCCGCAATCGCCTGGCGTGGCGCCAGAGAATTGCATCCCCGAGCTCGAGCGCTGCGTGCGCGAACTGGGCTTCATCGGCTGCAACCTGAATCCCGATCCGTCGGGTGGACACTGGAAGGACCCGCCGCTCACCGACCGCTGGTGGTACCCGCTCTACGAAAAGCTGGTCGAGCTCGACGTGCCGGCGATGGTCCACGTGAGTGGCTCGTGCAACCCGAACTTCCACGCGACCGGCGCGCATTACATCAACGGCGACACGACGGCGTTCATGCAGTTCCTGACCTCGGACCTGTTCAGGGACTTTCCGACGCTGCGCTTCGTGATCCCGCACGGCGGTGGCGCGGTGCCGTACCACTGGGGACGCTATCGCGGCCTCGCGCAGGACATGAAGCGCCCGCCGTTGAAGGAGCTGCTGCTGGGAAACGTCTTCTTCGATACCTGCGTCTATCACCAGGCGGGGATCGACCTGCTGCTGCGGGTGATCCCGGCCGACAACATCCTCTTTGCTTCCGAGATCGTCGGCGCGGTGCGCGGCATCGACCCCGAGACCGGCTTCGCCTACGACGACACGCGCCGCTACATCGAGGCGGCAGCGCTCGCGCCCGAAGCGAAGCGCAAGATCTTCGAAGGCAACGCGCGCAAGGTCTACCCGCGCTGGAAACCGAGAGGAGCGAAATGAACGTGGGTCGTCTTGCAGTTTTGTTGCTGGGTTTGTGCGCGGCGCTGCCCGTGCACTCGCAGGCCTGGCCGGCAAAGCCGTTGCGCCTGGTGGTCAACTTCCCGCCAGGCGGGGCCGCCGACCAGATCGGCCGCGCGCTCGGCGCGAAGCTGCAGGAATCGCTCGGGCAGCCGGTCGTCGTCGAGAACCGCCCCGGAGCGAACGGCAACATCGGCGTCGTCGAGGTGGCGAAAACGCCGCCCGACGGGCACACGCTGCTGATGTCTTCGGGTGGCGCGATCACCACCAATCCGCACCTGTTCGCGAAGCTCGCGGTCGATCCGATGAAGGAGCTCGAGCCGGTCGCACCCGCCGCGATCGTGAGCGTGTTCCTCGAGATCAAACCGAGCATCCCGGCGCAGTCGCTCGCAGAGTTCATCGCGCACCTGCGCGCGAACCCGGGGAAACTGAACTACGGCTCGCCGGGCAATGGCAGCTCGCCGCACCTTGCGGGCGAGATGTTCAACAAGGCAGCGAAGGTGAAAACCACGCACGTGCCGTACAAGGGCGCAGGACCAGCGATGACCGACCTGCTCGGCGGCCAGCTCGACTTCATGTTCGATCCCGGCATCGGGCTGCAGCACGTGAAGGCGGGAAAGCTCCGCCTCCTCGCGGTCGGCAGCCCGAAGCGCCATCCCGCCTATCCGGATGTACCGACGGTCGCCGAAATCGTCGGCGAGGCGTTCGATGCCGACACCGTGTTCGGCGTCTTCGTGCCTGCGGGAACGCCGAAGGACATCGTGCAGCGCCTGAACCGGGAAATCTCGATCGCGCTACAGAGCGCCGAATTGCGCACGCGAATCTCGGCGATCGGCGCGCAGGAGCTGATCCTCACGCCGGATGCGTTCGCCGCGCGGCTAC
>DASUMM010000073.1:0-5584 GCA_036277655.1 Burkholderiales bacterium
GACCGAGAAGGGCGTGCCGTTCATGCCGATGCGCGGCGTCATCGGCTCGGACCTCCTGCGCCATCGCGAGGAATGGACGACGATGCAGAACCCGCTGTCCGAGGCGCCGGATCCAATCGTGCTCGTGCGGGCGATTGCGCCCGACGTGGCGCTCTTTCACGCGCGCTGGGCCGATCGTGCCGGCAACGTCTGGGTCGGCCGCCGGCGCGAGCTGGCGACGATCGCGCACGCATCGAAGTCCTGCTTCGTCACGTTCGAGGAGCTGCGCGACGGCGACATGCTGGAAGACGAGATCCTCGCGCCGGGCGTCATCAGCTCGGTGTACGTGACCGGCGTCGCGCGCGCCGAGCGCGGTGCGTGGCCGCTCGGCGTGCCGGACGTCTACGGCATCGATGACGCACACCTGCAGCAATACGCGAAGGCCGCGAAGACACGCGAAGGCTTCGAGCGCTACCTCGATGAACACGTACGCCCCGGAAGAACTGCTCGCCTGCACGATCGCGCGGCTCATCGGTGACGCCGGGCACGTCGCTGTAGGCGCCGCGTCGCCGATCCCGGCCACCGCGTGCGAGCTGCTGCGGGCGAAAAGCGGGGGCCGTCCGCGCCTTTCGTTGCTGCATCAGCGCAAGGGCAATCCGTTCACCGAAGGCTCGCGCGAGATCTTCGACCTCGCCGGGCAGGGGCGCATCGACGTGTTCTTCCTCGGCGGCGCGCAGATCGACGGCGAAGCGAACATCAACCTCGTCGGCTCCGGCGAATACCCGAAGGTGGAAGCGCGCTTTCCCGGCTCGTTCGGCTCGGCCTTCATGTACTTCGCCGCGCACCGCACGATTCTTTTTCGCGAGGAGCATTCGCGCCGCGTGCTCGTGCCGAAGGTCGACTTCATTTCGGCGCCTGGGTGGAGTGCGCCGGAAGTGTGGCGGCGCGGCGGGCCGCAAGCGCTCGTCACGGGCAAGGCAGTGTTCGCGTGGCAGAGCGAGAAGCGGCGATTTCGCCTGGAGTCGGTGCATCCAGGAGTGACGGCGGCCGAGGTACGCGAAAACACCGGCTTTGCGTACGACGAACCGAAAAACCTCACACAGACGCCTGCACCTGGCGCTGAAGACCTGAACCTGCTGCGCGGACCGATTGCTGCGAGGATTGCCCCGAACTATCCGGACTTCGCGCGGCGAGTGTGGACCCGAAATCCCTAGGGCGGCCGTCGGCTCGGCTAGCGCTCAATTTCGCGAAGACGGACGGGCCGCAGCGAAGCCCGATACACCGCAGCGCGCAGCCCCATTGACAGGTTTCCGAAGCCGATTCGTTTCGCCTTGCGGATGGTCGCTTCGTCGAGCGTAACGAGCACTTTCCGAAGCGGATCGTGAAAGAGTGGCTTTCTGCCGCGCTTTCCCGGGGGATCGTTCGATGCACTCATCGTGGGTAGTTCTCCGGGGCGCAATTTAGTATATACACAATGCTGCCGCGAAAAGGTGGGCCCGTATGCGAGTTGGCTGCAAGGGCGCTCCTGGAATAGGGCGCGCCAAGCGTTCGAAGCAGCTCAGGGCAAATTCTGACCAGGGCGCGCCGGGCCCGATCCCGACTCGCTGCTACCCCAGCTCCGCCCAGCGCAGGCTGCGATGCACGGCAGAGCGCCAGCGCCCAAGCAGATCCACCGCCGCATCGCGGTTCATCTGCGGCTGGAAGGTGCGCTCGGCCTCCCACTGCGCGGCGATCTCCTCACGCGAGGACCAAAGGCTCGTCGCGAGCCCGGCGAGATACGCCGCGCCGAGCGCGGTCGTTTCGAGCACGCGCGGCCGCACCACCGGCACGCCGAGGATGTCGGCCTGGAACTGCATCAGCAGGTCGTTCCCCGCCGCGCCGCCGTCGACGCGCAGCTCCGAGAGCTGCTCGCCGGAATCCTTTTGCATGGCTTCGAGCACGTCCGCGCTCTGATAGGCGATCGACTCGAGCGCCGCACGCGCGACATGAGCGCGTCCCGCGCCGCGCGTCAAGCCGACGATGGTGCCGCGTGCATATGGATCCCAATGCGGCGCGCCCAGCCCGGTAAACGCCGGAACCAGGTAAACGCCGCCGTTGTCGTGCACGCTCGCCGCAAGCGTCTCGACCTCGTTCGAGGAGGCGAAGAACTGCATCTCGTCGCGCAGCCACTGCACCACCGCGCCGGCGACGAACACGCTGCCTTCCAGCGCGTACTCCTTGTCGGCGTCGCGCGCATCGATCCCGCGGCCGAGCTGCGCCGTCGCCGTCGTGACGAGCCCGTTCGCCGAAGTAACGAACCGCTCGCCGGTGTGCAGCAGCATGAAGCAGCCGGTGCCGTAGGTGTTCTTCGCCATGCCGGCGCGATGACAGGCCTGGCCAAAGAGCGCCGCCTGCTGGTCGCCGGCGATTCCGGCGATCGGGATTGCGGCGCCGAGGATTTCCGGCGCCGCCATGCCGAACACGTGGGCCGACGGATAGACGTCGGGAAGAATCGGCCGCGGCACGCGCAGGATGCCGAGCAGCTCGTCGTCCCAGTCGCCGGTGCGGATGTTGAAGAGCAGCGTGCGCGACGCATTCGACGGATCGGTCACGTGGGTGCGGCTCTGGGAGAAGTTCCACGTGATCCAGGTGTCGATCGTGCCGAACGCGAGCTCGCCCCGCTCGGCGCGCTCGCGCGCGCCCGGCAGGTTGTCGAGCAGCCACGCGAGCTTGGTGCCGGAGAAGTACGGATCGAACATCAGGCCGGTCTTCGAGCGCACGGCTTCCTCGGCGCCCGAGGCGCGCAGCTCTGCGCACATCGCGGCGGTGCGCCGGTCCTGCCAAACGATCGCGTTGTAGAGCGGCTCGCCGGTCTGGCGATCCCACAGCACGGTGGTTTCGCGCTGATTGGCGATGCCGATCGCGCGGATCTGCTCCGGCTCGATGCCGGCCTGCTCGATCGCCTCGCGCGCGGTGTCGCGCTGCGAGATCCAGATCTCGTACGGGTCGTGCTCGACCCATCCCGGCTGCGGGAAAATCTGGCGGAACTCGCGCTGCGCGAGGCCGCGCGCATTGCCTTCGGCGTCGAACACGATGGCGCGCGAACTGGTCGTTCCCTGATCGAGCGCCAGGATGAATTGCATCGGACGATTCTAGCTATTCCGCGATAAAATGCGCGCCCCCGCCGAAGGACGTCGATGAAGATCCACGAATACCAGGGCAAGGAGCTGTTTCGCAAGTTCGGCGTCGTCACGCCGCGCGGTTTTCCGGCCTTCAGCGTCGACGAGGCGGTGGAAGCGGCGAGGAAACTCGGCGGCAGCGTCTGGGTCGTGAAGGCGCAGATTCACGCCGGCGGCCGCGGCAAAGGCGGCGGCGTGAAGGTGGCAAAGTCGCTCGACGAAGTGCGCGAGCGGGCGCAGAAAATCCTCGGCATGAAACTGGTCACGCACCAGACCGGTCCGCAAGGGCAGACGGTGCGGCGCCTCCTGATCGAGGAGGGCGCCGACATTGCGAAAGAGTTGTACATCGGCATGGTTCTCGACCGCGTCACGCAGCGCGTGACCCTGATGGCTTCCGCCGAGGGCGGCGTCGACATCGAGGAAGTCGCGGCGAAGCATCCGGAGAAGATCCACAAGGTCTCGATCGACCCGGAGAGCGGGCTGAAGGAGTCGGAAGCGGGCGACGTCGCACGCAAGATCGGCATCCCGGAAGGCTCCGTCGGCCAGGCAACGAAGTTGCTGCAGTCGCTCTACCGTTGCTATTACGAGACCGATGCGTCGCTTGCCGAGGTGAATCCGCTGATCCTCACTCGCTCGGGCGACGTCATCGCGCTCGACTCCAAGCTCAACTTCGACGACAACGCGCTTTTTCGCCATCCCGATATCGCCGCGCTGCGCGACCTGGACGAGGAAGATCCGCTCGAGATCGAGGCTTCGAAGCATGAACTGTCCTATATCTCGCTCGACGGCAACCTCGGCTGCATGGTGAACGGCGCCGGCCTTGCGATGGCGACCATGGACACCATCAAGCTCTACGGCGGCGAGCCGGCGAACTTCCTCGACGTCGGCGGCGGCGCGACCACCGAGCGCGTCACCGCAGCATTCAAGATCATGCTGTCGAACGCGAAAGTGAAGGGAATCCTCGTCAACATCTTCGGCGGCATCATGAAGTGCGACACGATCGCCACAGGCATCGTCGCCGCGGCGCGCGAAGTGAACCTCTCGGTTCCGCTGGTCGTGCGCATGAAGGGCACCAACGAAGACCTCGGCAAGCAGATCCTGAAAGCTTCCGGATTGCCGATCATCTCGGCGGACAACATGGCGCAAGCCGGCGAGCGGGCGGTTGCAGCCGTGAAAGGAGTCGCCCGGTGAGCATCCTGATCCACCGCAACTCGCGCGTGATGACGCAAGGCATCACCGGCAACACCGGCCAGTTCCACACGCGGGCGAGCCGCGAATACGCGAACGGCCGCGCCTGCTACGTGGCGGGCGTCCATCCGAAGCGTGCCGGCGAGAACTTCGAAGGCATCCCGATCTTCGCCTCGGTGCGCGACGCAAGAGAAAAGACCGGCGCCAGCGTCTCGGTGATCTACGTGCCGCCGGCCGGCGCCGCGGGTGCGATCCTAGAGGCGGTGGAAGCGGACCTCGACCTCGTGATCTGCATCACCGAAGGGATCCCGGTGCGCGACATGATCGACGTGCGCGACAAGATGAAGAAGCAAAAGCGCCGGACGCTGCTGCTGGGGCCGAACTGCCCGGGCGTGATCACGCCGGAAGAGCTGAAGATCGGCATCATGCCCGGCCACATTCACAAGAAAGGACGCGTCGGCGTGGTGTCCCGCTCGGGGACGCTGACCTACGAAGCCGTGGCGCAGCTGACCGAGCTCGGCATCGGCCAATCGAGCGCGGTCGGCATCGGCGGCGACCCGGTGAATGGCCTGAAGCACGTCGACATTCTGAAGCTCTTCAACGAGGACCCGGAGACCGACGCCGTCATCATGATCGGCGAAATCGGCGGCTCGGACGAAGAGACCGCCGCGCGCTGGGTGAAGGAAAACATGAAGAAGCCGGTGGTCGGATTCATCGCCGGCGTCACCGCGCCTGCGGGCAAGCGCATGGGCCATGCGGGCGCCATCATCTCGGGCGGCAAGGGCACGGCGCAGGAAAAGCTTGCCGTGATGGAAGAGTGCGGCATCAAGGTGACGCGCAACCCGGCGGAGATGGGGAAGCTCCTCAAGTCGGTATTGAAGTAGCGGTGGGCGCGTCCGTCACGTTCGATCCGGCGATCGGCCGCACGCTCCTCAAGTACGCGCGCATGCTTTGCGCGCGCGGCTACGTGCACAACACGCTTGGCAACATCGTGCTCCGGGTGCCGCATCCGGATTACCCGCATGGCGTCGGCTACACCAAGCATGCCGAGCTGTCGCTCGAGGAGATGGAGCTCGAGAACATCGTCATCACCGACATTCCGACGAGCCGCGTCCTCCATGGCAGCAGAATCACCAGCGTCGGCCACAACCTTTCGCGCGAGATCCTGCGGTTGCGCCCGGACATCCAGGCGACCATCCACGTGCACGACGATGCGCTGATCGCGCTCCTGGGTTCCGGCGCGGTGAAGGAAGTGAAGA
>DASUMM010000074.1:0-9724 GCA_036277655.1 Burkholderiales bacterium
CGCCGATGACCTTCTGTGCCCGCGCGATGCGCATCCGCACCGGCTTTCGCTCTGGCACGTGTGCCACGTTGTCGGCGATCGGCCCGGCGTCGCCACCGCAGACCTCCAGCACGAGCCGGGTGATGTATTCGATATGCTCGACCGTGGTTGCGAAATCCACCCCGCGCTCGAAGCGATGGCCCGCTTCGGTCGCGAAGCCGAAGCGCCGCGAGCGCCCGGCAATCGCCTCGGGCCACCAGAACGCCGCTTCGATGTAGATCGACCGCGTCTCGAGCGACACCGCGGTGTGCTCGCCGCCCATGACGCCGGCCAGCGCTTCGATGGCGCGATCATCGGCGATCACGCCGACTTTCTCGTCGACCTCGACGGTCTGTCCATTCAGCAGCTCGGCTGATTCGCCGTCGCGTCCCCAGCGTACGACGAGCCCGCCGCGCACCTTGTCCAGATCGAAGATGTGCGACGGGCGGCCGAGCTCGAGCATCACGTAGTTGGAAATGTCGACCAGCGCGGAGATCGGCCGCTGCCCGCCGCGCTCGAGGCGCCGGCGCATCCACTGCGGCGTTTCCGCGCGCGCATTCACGTTGCGCACGATGCGACCGGAAAAGCGACCGCAAAGGTCCGGCGCTTCGATGCGTACCGGCAGCGTGTCGGCGATTCGCGCCTGCACCGCCTTGAATTCCGGTGCGTTCAGCGGCGCACGGGTGATCGCAGAGACCTCACGCGCCACGCCAAGGACCGAGAGGCAATCGCCGCGGTTCGGTGTGAGCTTGATCGAAAAGATGCATTCGTCGAGATCAAGGGTCTTGCGGACGTCCTCGCCAACGCTGGCGTCCGACGGCAGCTCGAGCAGACCGGAGTGATCCTCCGACAAGCCGAGCTCGCGCGCGGAAAGCAACATGCCCGCGCTTTCGACGCCGCGCAGCTTCGCCGCGCGGATCTCGCCTTCCGCAAGCCGCGCACCCACGGTTGCGAGCGGAGCCTTCATGCCGGCGCGCACGTTCGGCGCCCCGCAAACGACTTGCACCATGCCGCTGCCGGTATCGACTGTGCAAACGGTGAGCTTGTCCGCCTGCGGATGTTTTTCGACCGAGACGACCTGGGCAACGACGACGCCGGTCGCTGGCGGCGCCGCACGGACGGTCGACTCGACCTCGAGCCCCGCCATGGTCAGCGAATGCGCAAGCTCCTCCGCGCCCAATGGCGGATCGCAGAAACTCCTCAGCCAGCGCTCGGGGACGATCATGCGAACTGCCGCAGGAAGCGAAGGTCGCCGTCGAAAAAGAGCCGCAGGTCGTCGATGCCATAGCGCAGCATCGTCAGGCGCTCCAGGCCGCTGCCGAACGCAAAGCCCATGTAGCGCTCGGGATCGAGGCCGAAGTTGCGCACGACCTGCGGATGCACCTGCCCCGAGCCGGCCAGCTCGAGCCACTGTCCCTCGAGCGGGCCGGACGCGAAACGCATGTCGATCTCCGCCGAGGGCTCGGTGAAAGGAAAGTAGGAGGGCCGGAAGCGCACTTCGATGTCGTCGGACTCGAAGAAGCGTCGCAGGAAGTCGGTGAACACGCCCTTCAGGTCGGCGAAGCTCACGTCTTCGTCGATCCAAAGGCCCTCGACCTGGTGGAACATCGGCGAATGGGTCGCATCGGAGTCGACGCGGTAGGTGCGCCCGGGAGCGATGACCTTGATCGGCGGACGATGCATCTTCGCGTAGCGCACCTGCATCGGGCTCGTATGCGTGCGCAGGAGGAGCGGCAGCCCCTCCCCGTCCTTCAGGTCGACGTAGAACGTGTCCTGCATCGAGCGCGCCGGATGGTTCTCCGGGTTGTTCAGCGCAGTGAAGTTGTACCAGTCGGTCTCGATCTCCGGCCCGTCGGCAACGTCGAAGCCGACCGAGCGGAAAATGGTTTCCACGCGCTGCCAGGTGCGGCTGATCGGATGCAATGCCCCGCGCGCGCGCCCGCGGCCGGGCAGCGTGACATCGAGCGCATCCGCGGCAAGCTGCGCCGCCATCCGCGCATGCGCCAGCTCTTCACGGCGGCGCTCCAGCGCCTCTTCGAGGCGCGCCTTCGCTTCGTTGATCGATTGGCCGGCGCTGCGGCGATCGGCGCTCGAGAGCCCGCCGAGGGTCTTCAGAAGTGCGGTGAGCTCGCCGCTCTTGCCGAGGAAGCGCGCCTTGGCGTTTTCGAGCGCTGCCGGCTCGGACGCACGGGCAAACTCTTCCAGCCCGCGCGCGACGATCGCAGCCAGATCCAGCATCCGGCCCCCCGCGCGCCGGGCCTAGTGCGAAAGCGCCGCTTTGGCCTGCCCGGCGATCTGCGCGAACCCTGCCTTGTCGTGCACGGCCAGGTCGGCGAGCACCTTGCGGTCGATCTCGATGTTCGCGGCCTTCAGACCCGCCATGAACGTGCTGTAGTTGAGGCCGAGCTCGCGCACCGCGGCGTTGATGCGGGCAATCCAGAGAACGCGGAAGTCGCGCTTGCGGTTGCGGCGGTCGCGGTAGGCATACTGCCCCGCCTTCATCACCGCCTGCTTGGCAACGCGGAAAACGTTCTTGCGCCGGCCGCGGAATCCTTTCGCGCGGTCGAGCACCTTCTTGTGGCGCGCGCGCGCCGTGACTCCTCTTTTTACGCGTGGCATGGCGTGCCTCCTAGCGCGCGTACGGCAGCATCGCGCGGACCGCCCGCTTGTTGCTGTCGTGCACGTCGGTCGTCCCGCGCAGGTGGCGCTTGCGCTTGGTGCTCTTCTTGGTGAGGATGTGGCGCATGTAGGCCTGCGAGCGCTTGATCGAGCCGCCGGAGCGGATCTTGAAGCGCTTGGCAGCCGACTTCTTCGTCTTCATCTTCGGCATAAGCCGGTCCTTTCTCTTCTGGCATGACGCCGGGTGGCCCGCAACGCGGGCGCTTCCGGGACCCGGACAATCACTTGTAGTGCGGCGGCTCTAGGCCGCCGCCGGTTTTGCTGCTGCTTTCGGCGCCGGCATCGGCGGCTCCTGCTTCGCCGCCTCTTTCGACGCTTCCTTCTTCGGCTTCACGGGCAGCGCTTTCTTCTTCGGCGCGAGCACCATGACCATCTGCCGGCCTTCGAGCCTCGGGAACTGCTCGACCACTCCGTACGGCTCGAGGTCTGCCTTGACCCGCTCGAGGATGCGCAGGCCGAACTCCTGGTGCGCCATCTCGCGGCCGCGGAATCGCAGCGTCACCTTCGTCTTGTCCCCTTCCTCGAGAAAGGCGACCAGCTTGGCGAGCTTGACCTGGTAGTCGCCGTCGTCGGTGCCAGGCCGGAACTTGATCTCCTTTACCTGGATCTGCTTCTGCTTCAGCTTCGCTTCGTGCGCTTTTTTCTGCTCGCGGTAGCGAAACTTGCCATAGTCCATCAACTTGCAGACCGGCGGCCGGGCGAGCGGCGCGATCTCCACCAGGTCGACGCTTCGTTCCTCGGCCAGCTTGAGCGCCTGCGCAACCGGCACGATGCCCAACTGTTCCCCGCTGTCCGACACCAAGCGCACCTCGGGTGCGGTGATCTCCCCGTTGATGCGCTGCGATCTCTCGAGTGCGATGTGTGCGTTCTCCTCGTTCCGGAAAAAAACCGGCCGTGCTACTGCGCGCCTGCCTCCTTGCGGAGGCGTGCGATGAAGTCTTCCAACGCCTGGGCGCCGAGATCTTCACCGCTGCGCGTGCGCACGGCCACCTTTTCGGCCTGCAATTCTTTCGCGCCTACGATCAGCTGGTAGGGAAGCTTCTGCAAGCTATGTTCCCGAATCTTATAAGAAATTTTTTCGTTCCGCAAATCTTCCGCGACGCGAAAACCCACCTCGCGGAGCTTGCGCGCGACGCTGCGCGCGTAGTCGGCCTGCGCCTCGGTGATGCTGAGCACCGCCACCTGCACCGGTGCCAGCCAGAGCGGGAACGCACCACCGAAATGCTCGATCAGAATGCCGATGAACCGCTCCATCGAGCCGATCGTGGCCCGGTGGAGCATTGCGGGCGTCTTGCGCGTATTGTCGGCAGTGACGTATTCGGCGCCCAGTCGCACCGGCAACTGAAAATCCACCTGCATCGTGCCGCACTGCCAGGACCGGCCGATGCTGTCCTTCAGGTGATACTCGATCTTCGGGCCGTAGAACGCGCCCTCGCCCGGCAGCACGGCGTAGTCGATGCCGGCGCGCCTGAGCGATTCGCCAAGGGCCGCCTCGGCCCGGTCCCATTGCTCGTCGGTACCGAGCCGCTTCGCCGGCCGTGTCGCCAGCTTGTAGGCGACGTCCTCGAAGCCGAAATGCGCATAGACCTTCTGCAGCAGCGCCGTATAGGCGACGCACTCGGGAATGACCTGCTCCTCGGTGCAGAAGATGTGGCCGTCGTCCTGGGTGAAGCCGCGGATGCGCATGAGTCCGTGCAGCGCGCCGGAGGGCTCGTTACGGTGGCACGAGCCGAACTCGCCGTAGCGCAGCGGAAGCTCCCGGTAGCTGCGCACCCCCTTGCTGAAGATCAGGACGTGCCCCGGGCAATTCATCGGCTTGAGCGCGTAGTCGCGCTTTTCCGATTCGGTGGTGAACATCAGCTCGCGATAATTCTCCCAGTGCCCGGTCCGCTCCCACAGGCTTCGCGGCAGCACCGTCGGCCCTCGCACTTCGAGGTAGCCATTGTCGCGATACACCCTGCGCATGTACTGCTCCACCTGCTGCCAAAGCATCCAGCCCTTGGGATGCCAGAACACCATGCCCGGCGCGTCCTCCTCCATATGGAAGAGGTCGAGCTGCGTGCCGAGCCTGCGATGGTCGCGCTTCTCGGCCTCTTCGAGCATCTTCAGGTAGGCGTCCTGCTCCTCCTTCTTCGCCCAGGCCGTGCCGTAGATCCGCTGCAGCATCTCGTTCTTCGAATCGCCGCGCCAGTACGCACCGGCAACGCTCATCAGCTTGAACACCTTGAGCTTGCCGGTCGAAGGGACATGCGGCCCGCGGCACAGGTCGGTGAAGTCGCCCTGCGAATAAAGCGAGATTGCTTCGGCCTGCGGAATCGCGGCGATGATCTCGGCTTTGTACACCTCGCCCTGGTCGCGGAAAAACTTGACCGCCTGGTCGCGCGGCATCTCCTTGCGCGCTACCGGGAGGTCGCGCTTCGAGATCTCCGCCATGCGCGCCTCGATCGCCGCCAGGTCTTCGGGCGTGAACGGTCGCTTGAAGGCGAAGTCGTAGTAGAAGCCGTTCTCGATCACCGGACCGATCGTCACTTGTGCCTCGGGAAAAAGCTCCTTCACCGCGTGCGCGAGCAGGTGCGCCGTCGAATGGCGCAGGATCTCCACGCCGTCGCGATCCTTTTCGGTGACGATGGCGACCTCGGCGTCCGAGTCCAACCGATGGCTGGTGTCGACCAGCTTGCCGTTGACGCGTCCGGCAAGCGCCGCGCGCGCCAGACCGGCGCCGATCGAAGCAGCGATCTCGGCAACCGTGACCGGCCCCGGGAACGTCTTTACCGAACCGTCGGGAAGCTTTACGTTTATCAAGAGATTGGTAGGCGCGATTGGACTCGAACCAACGACCCCTACCATGTCAAGGTAGTGCTCTAACCAGCTGAGCTACGCGCCTGCTATGGAAACAATTTTACCTTAGGGTGTAGAGACGATGGAACTCATCCTGTGGCGACACGCCGAAGCCGAAGACGGCGCGGACGATATGGAACGCAAGCTCACCGCGAAAGGCCGCAAGCAGGCCGAGCGCGTCGCGGCTTGGCTGCATTCTCAGTTGCCGAAAAGCTTCCGGGTGATCTCGAGTCCCGCGAAGCGCGCGTTGCAGACGGCAAAAGCGCTGCAAGCGCCGATGGAGACCTCCGAGTTGCTTGCGCCCGGCCGCTTCGCCGCCGAAATCCTGCGCGCGGTCGATTGGCCGAACCGCGACGAACTGATCATCGCGGTCGGCCATCAGCCGACGCTGGGCCAGGCAGCTTCACGACTCCTCGGCCACGGCGGCGACCTGAGCATCCAGAAGGGCGCGCTCTGGTGGATCGAAGCGCGCGACACGGCTGGCCGCGACGTGCGCGTGCGCGCGGTCATCGGCCCCGACTTCCTCTAGCAGGAAACGGCTCACCGACGCGGCATACATTTCCGGCGCGCTCGTCATGGCTTCGTGCGCCTGGCCTTGCAACCCTTCGATCCGGCAATCCGGCAGCACGGCGGCGAGTGCGTCGGTGACATAGAGATCGCGCGGGCTCTCGGTGCCGATCTGCAGCATCACCGGCATTGGCAATGCCCGGAAACGCCCGGCCTGGAAGTCGTAGTTCCGCAGCGCGCGCAAGTCACGCAACGAAGCGCCGGCGTCGGCGAGGATCGGCAGCCAAAGCTCTCCCGAGCGCAGTTCCTGCAGATCTTTCATCGGGACCGCCAGCCCGTCATGGAAGAAAGCAATCGCAAAGGCGTCCCAATCGTCGGCTGCGGCAAGATCTTCCAGCCGCGTGAAGAGCGCGCGATCAAGCAGGTCCGGCCGTGCCGGCTCATACAGGACCAGCTTGCGAACGCGTTGCGGCACCGTTGCCGCGGCGGCGAGCGCCGTGTGCGCGCCGTACGAATGGCCAAGCAGGTAGACCGGCTGGTGGATTGCCTCGATCAGTGTCGCTACGTCGAGGCTCTCGTCTTCGAGCGTGTGGCCTTCGGTGGCGTCGGTGTCCCCGCGGCCTCGACGCGCGATCGCGTATACCGTAAAGCGCCCCTCCAGCAGCGGCTTGACGAATTCCCAGTTGGTGATGTGATCGCTGAACGCCCCGTGCACCAGCACCAGCGGGGGACCGCTGCCGTATTTCTCGTACGAGACGGTCACCCCGGCGGAGGTTTGAATGGCTCGCATGGTCAGGCCGCTTTCCGATCCTGCTCGTCCTGGTGCATGGCCGCACGCTGCACGAAAAGCCTGGCGAGCGGACTCTGCGGGCGCCGCGCGAGGCGCTCCGCGGCAAGCCCGGAGGCGAGCGGCTGCATGCCCGCACGCAGCGCAGCCTCGAAGATCGTCAGGTCGAGCAGATCACGCTGCGCGTGGCTGCCGCCGAACCGATGCGCGAAGTAGCGCACCGCCCGCAGGCCCTGCACGCATTCTTCGTAACGCCCTTCGCCAAACGCCCGGATTGCGCGCGCCGCGGGCAGGCCTGCCTCTCGCGCGAACGCCGCCGTGTCGTTCTCGCCGCCGGCCGCAGCCTCGAGCGATTCGATCACCGCTGCCTGCTCCGCGCGCCGGCCGGCGCCGACGAACGCCATCATCGCGTGGAAATCGTTGAACGCGTAGTTGCCGGCGCTCGCGAGCGGCGCCCATCCGTCGGCAACCGTCTGCCACCTGCGCTCGACGTCGAATCCGCGCAGGTGCAACCGCCAGAGCATCGCGGAGGCATCGATCATCTCGAGCACGATCGTAGAGCGCGCGCCGTGTACGGGCCCGTCGAAGATGCGCAGCACTTCGTCGATATTGCCGTGCTCGAGATGAAAGAGCGCCACGTGCCACCAGTTGTGCACGGCAAAGAAACTTTCCCGAGACCAGGCCTCGGCGTTTGGCTGCAGCCATGCGATGCCCTCTTCGCTGCGCGCCTGCATTTCCATCACGTGCGCCACCGCATGCCAGCCCCAGCCATCGCGCGGCTCGCGCTCGACGCTCTCGCGGCCGAAGCGCTCGGCGGCAGCGTAATCCGCGCATTCCTCGAGCCCGAACGCGTACATGCCGAGCACGGCGTGGTAGCCGGGGATCGATTCGCTCCAGGCGGGCAGCGCGCGCGCGACGCGGTCGCGCAGCATGCGCGAGTCTCCGGTGAAGAAGTCGATCTGGTGGCCCACCTGGAGCGTAAACGCATCGCCAGGATAGGCGGCGCCGACGTCCTCGAGGACCCGGCCGGCGGCACGCCAGTGCCCGTCGATCACGAGGCCGATCGCCTCGAGGTGGCCGCGCTCACGATCGTTGGACGAAAGCCGGCTCGCCTGTTCAAGCGATTGGCGCGCCACTGCGAGGCCCGCCGGCTCGGTGCCGAGCAGATGCAGCCATGCCTTCAGCGCATGCGCCATCGTCATCGCCGGGCTTTTCGCGATCGCCTGGTCGACGCTGGCGACCGGATCGCCGATGTAGCAGCGGAGTTGGTGCTTGGCCTGCTCGAATGCCTGCACGCCGTCGGCCGTGGCGCCGCTCAGCGCGTATCCCGCGAAATCACGCATCATGGAAGTCTCCGAATGAGGCCGGAACGCCCCGGCAAGGCACGCTTCGCAGCTTGGGCAAGCGTTGTATGCGCCGGATTTCGGTCCGGAAACAGCTTGTATCGCCGTGTAGCGAGGAAGAAAAAGCTAGCCGCGGGCGAGCGCAGCCACCTTTCGGTCCGAGAGCGGGACGACGGCAAACTTCATGCCGATCGCCTTCCAGTGGCTGGCCTCGGATTCGAGCGCATCGGCGGAGAGCGGATTGTCATCCAGCCAGGATTGCGGCAGCCGAAGCGCGAACCCCGCCTCATCCATGCTCGCTTTCAGGTGCGGCACGCGAATGTCGGTCCGGCTGCGCGCGAGAAGCGTCGCAATCCTCAGCGCGAATACGAGCATCCAGTCGGTGCCGTCCAGCCCTGCGTCCTGCACTTTCGAAAGCTTGCCGCGATGCGCGAGCACGATGCGAGCCAGCCGTTGCTGCTCCATGCGGGAAAAGCCGGGCATGTCCGCGTTCGAAAGCACGTACGCCGAGTGCTTGTGGTACTGCGCATGGGCGATCGAGAGGCCGATCTCGGCGAGGCGCGCCGCCCACTGGAGCATCAGGCGCGAAGCGTCGTCCTTCGGCTGGCCCTCGGCAAGCGCGTCGTGCAGTTCGGTTGCAATCGCGCGCACCCGCTCGGCCTGCGGCGCGTCCACGTGGTAGCGCCGCATGAACTGTGCGACGGTCGCCTCGCGCATGTCGGCGTGACGAACGCGCCCCAGCAGGTCGTAGAGCACGCCGTGACGCAGCGCGCCTTCCGAGACCGTCATCCGCTCGATGGCGAGCGCCTGAAACACGGCCGACAGGATCGCGACGCCCCCGGGAAGCACGGCGGCACGCGACTCGGTAAGCCCGGCGATGCGCCGCGGGTCGGCCCGCTCATGCTTCAGCAGCAGCGAGCGCAGGCGCTCGAGCCCCTCGCGCGTGATTCCCGACTCGGCGTAGCCGTTCTCGCGCAGGATCGCCTCGATGGCGCGCGCGCTGCCCGAGGAGCCGACTGCTTCCTGCCAGCCGAGCGCGCTGTATTCGCGCACCATCGCGGAAAGTTCCTGGCGAGCGGCGATTTCCGCCGTACGCATGCCGGACTTGTCGATCCTGCCGTCGGGGAAGTAGCGCAGGCTCCAGCTTACGCAGCCCATATAGAGCGACTCGGTCAACTGCGGCTCGAAGCCGGCGCCGATGATGAACTCGGTAGAGCCGCCGCCGATGTCGACGACAAGCCGGCGGTGCGAGGCGGGCGGCAGGGAATGCGATACGCCCAGGTAGATGAGGCGCGCCTCTTCGCGTCCGGCGATCACCTCGATCGGAAAGCCGAGCGCCGCGCGCGCCTCGCGCAGGAAAGGCGATGCGTTCTTTGCGATGCGCAGGGCGTTCGTGCCGACGGCGCGCACCGCTTCCGGCGTCAGCCCCCGCAGGCGCTCGCCGAAACGTGCAAGGGCCTCGAGTCCACGAACCTGGGTCGCGCGATCGATGCGTTTGTCAGCAGTCAGGCCGGCGCCGAGTCGCACGACCTCGCGCATTGCATCGAGCAGA
>DASUMM010000075.1:0-13136 GCA_036277655.1 Burkholderiales bacterium
GGCCGCAGTGCTGGTCGGCGACTTCCTGTATTCCCGCGCGTTCCAGATGATGGTGTCGGCGGACAGCATGCGGGTGATGGGTGTGCTTGCCGACGCCACCAACACGATCGCCGAGGGCGAAGTGCTGCAGCTGATGAACTGCCACGATGCGAGCGTCGATGAGAGCCGCTACCTCGAAGTGGTGCGACGCAAGACGGCGAAGCTTTTCGAAGCTGCCGCCCGCTTGGGCGGCGTATTGGGGGAAGTCCCGTCGCCGCTGGAAGAAGCGCTCGCAAGCTACGGCATGCATCTCGGCACGGCGTTCCAGCTGATCGACGACGTGCTCGATTATTCCGGCGACGAGAGCACGATCGGCAAGAGCCTGGGCGACGATCTCGCCGAAGGCAAGCCCACGCTGCCGCTGATTCGTGCCCTGACCGTCGGCTCGCCGCAGCAGGCGGCGGTCATCCGACAGGCAATCGAAGCAGGCGGGCGCGACGATTTTTCGCAGGTGCTGCGGGCGATCAATGCCACCGGCGCGCTCGAATACGCGCGCCTCGTCGCGACCCGCGAAGCGGAGGCGGCACAGCGTGCGCTGACGGCGCTTTCGCCGTCGGCCGCGAAGCAATCTTTGCTAGAATTGGCCGCTTTTTCGGTGACGCGCAGCCATTAGCGCCGATCCCGTCCTCGGGGTGTAGCTCAGCCTGGTAGAGTACTGCGTTCGGGACGCAGGTGTCGCTGGTTCGAATCCAGTCACCCCGACCAATCCCTCCGTTGTTCACCCAGCCGCCAGAGTCCGCGCATAATTCGCGCCGATGGGCCGCATCCTGCTGATCCTCGTTGTCCTCTTCGTGGTGCTATGGCTCGTGCGCGGGTTTTTGCTCACGCGCAAGCGCGATACGCCGCCGCCGGAGAAGTTGCCGGGCGAGCTGGTGACGTGTGCGCATTGCGGCGTGCATCTGCCGCGGGCGGAGGCGCGCAGTGCCGGGGGCTTGGACTATTGCAGTGACGAGCACGGGCGGCTCGGTCCGCGGGAGCCCCCGTGAGCACGGCCACCCTGGTGCGGTACGACGGGCTCTTCCGGGCGAACGCAAGCACCCCGGATTCGCTATGGATCTCGCTGCGGTATTTCAATCTATACCGCATTGCGATCGCCGCGCTCTTCCTTGTCGCGAGCGTGATCTACGGCGATACGCTGAACCTCGGCTCGTACCGGATTGAGCTGTTTCGGGCAGTCTGCGCCGCCTATCTGCTCACCGGCCTCGGCTTCCAGATGCTGCTGCGGAGCTGGCGCGACCGGTTCAACCTCCACATCTCGCTGCATGCGTTCGCCGATATCGTTGCCATCACGCTGCTGATGTTCGCCAGCGGCGGAATGCGCAGCGGCCTTGGCATGATGCTGCTGATTTCGCTCATCGGCGCCGCCGTGGTCGCGCCGCGCCGCCTGGCGCAGCTCTACGCCGCACTCGCCGGGATCGCGCTGCTGCTCGAGCAGACATACTGGGTGCTCGTCGCCGATGCGCCGGAAGCGACTTACCTGCAGCCGGCACTCCTTGCGATCGGATGCTTTGCCGGAGCCGGAGTGACGAGCTGGCTGGCGCACCGCGTGTCCGCAAGCGAGCGTCTCGCGCTGCAGCGCGGCCTGGAGCTGGAAAACCAGATGCGCGTGAACCGGCTCGTCATCGCGGAAATGCAGGACGGCGTGCTGGTGCTCGACCGCGAAGGGCGCGTCACGCAGCACAATCCGCAAGCGCAACGGCTGCTCGATGCGGAGGTGCTGATCGGCATCGAGTGCGCGAGGCTTGCTCCCGAGCTGGGCAAGGCCTGGCGCGACTGGCGCGAACGCCATGTGTGGAAATCGCCCGGCGACATCTATGTTCGAGGGCGCGACCTGCGGGTGCGGCTCGCCGAGCCGGCACGCAGCGAAGAGTTCACGGTGCTGTTCGTCGAGGACGTTTCGCGCTCGCGCGAGCAGGCGCGCCAGCTGAAGCTCGCTGCGCTCGGCCGGCTGACCGCGAACATCGCGCACGAGATCCGCAATCCGCTTTCGGCGATCAGCCACGCCGTCGATCTGATCGAGGACGACCGGGGCGGCACGGACCGCGAGCGGCTGGGCCAGATCATTCGCGACAACACCCGGCGCCTCGACCGCCTGGTCTCCGACGTCATGCAGCTGAATCGACGCGACCGCATCGCTACCGAGCGGGTCGATTTGAAGGCGTGGCTGCCGCAATTCGTCGAGGAATTCTGTGCCAACGAGTCGGTGCCCGCCCAGCGTTTTGCACTGTCCGCGACGCGCGAGGTCGTGATCGAGTTCGACCGCGAGCATCTTAGCCAGGTGCTGTGGAACCTTTTGCGCAACGCCGTCCGCTACGCCCGGCAGGAGCCCGGCAGCGTCCGGATCGAGCTTCGGTCGCTTGCGCGTCAAGTAGAATTGAACGTCATCGACAATGGCCGCGGCGTAGCGCCGGAAGATCAAGGCCAGCTGTTCGAGCCGTTTTTCACCACCGACAGCAAGGGCACGGGCCTGGGTCTGTACATCGCGCGAGAGCTGTGCGCGGCGAATCGGGCGAGACTCGAGTACGTGAACGACCTGCAGGGGGCGCACTTCAGGATGCTATGTCGAGAGGCGCGGTCTTGAGGCGGGCGGAGCAGCGCGCACCCGTGGCGAAGGGCGTACGCCGCGTTCTCGTCGTCGACGACGAGCCCGATATCTGCGAGCTGCTCGAGCTGACGCTCGTCAAGATGGGGCTCGCAGTGGATAGCGCCGGTACGGTGAGCGATGCGCGCGAGATGCTGAAGGACACGCGCTTCGATCTCTGCCTCACCGACATGCGCCTTCCTGACGGTGACGGCCTCGAGCTCGTCCGGCACATCGCCGGCCTTGCGCAGGACGTGCCAGTGGCAGTCATCACCGCCTACGGAAGCGCGGAAAATGCGGTCGCCGCGCTGAAGGCGGGGGCGTTCGACTACGTCGCGAAGCCGATCGGTCTGGAGCAGCTGCGCGCGCTCGTCAAGTCGGCGCTTTCGCTGCCGGCTCCGAACGACGTCTCCGGCGCCGCGACGCCTTTGCTCGGGGACAGCGCAGCGCTCCGCCAGGTGCGCGACACCGTCGCGAAGCTCGCTCGCACGCAGGCGCCCGTTTACATCTTCGGCGAATCCGGCAGCGGCAAGGAGCTTGCGGCGCGACTGATCCACGCCAATGGCGCCCGCCGCGACCGGCCGTTCGTTCCGGTCAATTGCGGCGCGATCCCCGAGACGCTGATGGAGAGCGAGCTGTTCGGCTATCGCAAGGGCGCGTTTACCGGCGCGCAGTCGGATCGCGACGGCTTTTTCCAGGCGGCGCACGGCGGGACGCTGTTTCTGGACGAGGTGGCGGAGCTTCCGCTCTATACGCAGGTGCTGCTGCTGCGGGCCATCCAGGAGAAGCGGGCGCGCAAGGTCGGATCCACCCAGGAGGATCCGGTCGACGTGAGGATCATTTGCGCGACGCACCAGAATTTGGCGGCCCTCGTGGAAACCGGGCGTTTTCGACGCGACCTTTACTACCGGCTCAACGTGATCGAGCTGCGCATGCCGCCGCTGCGCGAATGCCGCGAAGACATCCCGCTGATTGCGGACACCATCCTGAAGAGGCTGGCCCAGCAGAACGGCGCGGCCGTGCCGCGGCTCTCCGAGGCGGCGGTCGCGGAGCTGCTGCAATACGATTTCCCCGGCAACGTGCGCGAGCTGGAGAATACGCTGGAGCGCGCGGTGGCGCTGGCGAGCGGCGAGGAGCTGGGGCCGGCCGACCTCGCGCTGCACCGCTCCGGACCCGAGTCCGAGATCGCCGCCGACGCGGCCACGAGCGCTCCCGGCGCGATTCTCGATACGCCGCTGCCGGCATACCTGGACGACGTGGAGCGCAAGGCCATCCTGGATGCGCTCGCCAAGACGGGCTTCAACCGCACGGCGGCGGCCAAGCTTCTCGGCATCACGTTCCGCGCGCTGCGCTATCGGATGCAGCGACTCGGCATCCGCGAGCCCTCGCCCGGCGGACCGGCCGGCGCTTGAGCAGCGCGATGCGCGCGCTCGCGCTGGCGCGGCAGGTTCCTTCTCCCAACTTCGACGAGCGCCCGGCCGGCGAGCCGGTGACGCTCGCGGTGCTGCACTCCATCAGCCTGCCGCCGGGAGAATTCGGCGGCGATGCGATCGAGCGGCTCTTCACGAACCGGCTCGATCCCGGGGCCCATCCCGCGTTCGCCGAACTGCGTGACCTGCGCGTCTCGTCGCACTTTCTGGTACGGCGGGACGGCGAACTGCTGCAGTACGTGCCGCTCGAGAAGCGCGCCTGGCATGCCGGCGTCTCGCGCTGGCGCGGCCGCGCCAAGTGCAACGATTTCTCGATCGGCATCGAACTCGAAGGAACCGACCGGCACGCCTTCACCGATCCACAGTATGCGCAGCTGACCGAACTGATTCGCGGGTTGCGCACGCGCTTGCCGCTGCGCGCGATCGCCGCACACAGCGATATCGCGCCGGGACGCAAGTCCGATCCGGGCGAGCGTTTCGACTGGCGGCGCTTTTTTTCCCTGCTCGGCGCACGCTGAACTGACGCAAAAATGCCGCAGTGCGTGGTGCGAATCGATTCGCACCACGCGATCGCGCTTGCAAATTGCCGGCGGCGCGCGTACATTGCGTTCAACTAAATTTAGTTCGCAAGCAGCAAGGCGGCACTAGATATAGTAGGTTTCCCGCCGCCGCTCGGAATCGCCGGAGCGGCGGAACCCGCAGGGAGGAGGCGAAGAAACATGCAGACCGTTCAAGAAAGCGCGCCGCAGCGGCCGATGCACGGGACGCCGCCGGCTGCAGAGGCAGACGCCGCCGCCGGTGCGCTAGCCGACTACCGCATCCTTCGCCGCAACGGAGCCGTGGTCGGCTTCGAGCCGGCCAAGATCTCGGTCGCGATGACCAAGGCATTCCTCGCGGTGTCCGGCAACCACGCCGCTGCCTCGGCACGGATTCGCGACATGGTCGGCGCACTCACCACCGCGGTCGTTGCGGCGCTGCGGCGCCGGCAGCCGCAAGGCGGAACCTTCCATATAGAAGATGTGCAGGATCAGGTAGAGCTCGCCCTGATGCGCTCGGGGGAGCACGACGTGGCGCGCGCCTACGTGCTCTATCGGGAGCAGCGCGCCAGGGTGCGGGCGCAGGAAAAGGCCGAGCGCGAAAAGGAGCGTCCGGCGCGGCCGGTGCTGCACGTGGTGGAATCGGGCGAGCGCCGCCCGCTCGATGTCGAGGCGCTGGGACGCCTGGTGGCCTCCGCCTGCGCCGACCTTGGCGAAAGCGTGCAGCCGGCGGCGATCCTCGAATCGACGCTGCGCGACCTGTACGACGGCGTGCCGATGGCCGAGGTGCGCAAGTCGGCGATCCTCGCTGCCCGGGCGCTGATCGAAAAAGAGCCCGCGTACAGCTACGTGACCGCGCGGCTGCTGCTGCACACGATTCGCCAGGAGGTGCTGGGGAGCGAGGTTGCGGCGGAGGACATGCAGCAACGGTATCCCGCCTACTTTCCGGAGTACGTGCGCCGCGGCATCGAGGCGGAACTGCTCGATCCGTGCATGGCCAGCTTCGATCTGCAGCGGCTGGGCCGCGCGCTGAACGCCTCGCGCGACCTGCGTTTCGGCTACCTGGGGCTGCAGACGCTCTACGACCGCTATTTCCTGCATATGGACGGCCAGCGGATCGAGCTTCCGCAGGCCTTCTTCATGCGAGTGGCGATGGGGCTCGCCTGGAACGAGCCGCAGCGCGAAGAGCGTGCGATCGAGTTCTACAACGCGCTCTCGACATTCGACTTCATGAGCTCGACGCCGACGCTCTTCAACTCGGGGACCACCCGGCCGCAGCTCTCGTCGTGCTACCTGAGCACGGTGTCGGATGACCTGGAAGGCATCTACGAGGCCATCAAGGAGAACGCGCTGCTCGCCAAGTATGCGGGCGGGCTGGGCAACGACTGGACCCCGGTGCGGGCGCTCGGCGCCTACATCAAGGGCACGAACGGCAAGAGCCAGGGCGTCGTGCCGTTCCTCAAGGTGGTGAACGACACGGCGGTGGCGGTCAATCAGGGCGGCAAGAGAAAAGGAGCGGTGTGCTCCTACCTGGAGACCTGGCACCTCGACATCGAAGAGTTCCTGGAGCTGCGCAAGAACACCGGCGATGACCGGCGCCGCACGCACGACATGAACACCGCGAACTGGATTCCGGACCTGTTCATGAAGCGGGTGCTCGAGGACGGCGAATGGACCCTGTTTTCGCCCTCCGACGTGCCGGAGCTGCACGACAGGTTCGGCGCCGCGTTCGAGGCGGCGTACCTGCGTTGCGAGGAAAAGGCGGCGCGCGGCGAGATTCGCCTGCACAAGAAGATCGCGGCCCGGCAGCTGTGGCGCAAGATGCTGTCGATGCTGTTCGAGACCGGGCATCCGTGGATCACGTTCAAGGATCCATGCAACGTGCGCAGCCCGCAGCAGCACATGGGGACGGTGCATAGCAGCAACCTTTGCACCGAGATCACGCTGAACACCTCGGGTGACGAAATCGCCGTCTGCAATCTCGGCTCGATCAACCTGGTGGCGCACCTGACCGAAGGCGGGATCGACTTCGCCAAGCTGCAAAAGACCGTGCGCACGGCGATGCGCATGCTCGACAACGTCATCGACATCAACTATTACGCGGTGGCCAAGGCGCGCAACTCCAACATGCGCCATCGTCCGGTGGGCCTGGGCATCATGGGCTTCCAGGACTGCCTGCACCGGCTGCGCATCCCGTACTCGTCGGCCGAAGCGGTCGATTTCGCCGATCGTTCCATGGAGATGGTGGCCTACGCGGCGTACTGGGCGTCGACCGAGCTGGCCGAAGAGCGGGGGC
Organism: Burkholderiales bacterium; assembly: GCA_036277655.1. Classification (GTDB taxonomy): domain Bacteria; phylum Pseudomonadota; class Gammaproteobacteria; order Burkholderiales; family SG8-39; genus 2-02-FULL-66-14. The sequence goes on from DASUMM010000075.1 coordinate 6,883, forward strand.
GCTACGGCTCGTTCGCGGGCTCGCTGTGGGATCGTGGCATCCTGCCCCAGGACACGCTCGACCTGCTGGCGAAGGAACGGGGCGGTTTCGTGGAAGTGGACCGTTCCTCGAGCCTCGATTGGGCGCCGCTGCGCGAGCGGATCGCGAAGCACGGCATGCGCAACTCCAATTGCCTCGCCATCGCGCCGACCGCCACGATCGCCAACATCGTCGGCGTGTCGGCCTCGATCGAGCCGACCTATCAGAATCTCTACGTCAAGTCGAACCTGTCGGGCGAGTTCACCGTAGTCAACGAGTACCTGGTCTCGGACCTCAAGCAGCAGGGCCTGTGGGACGAGGTGATGATCGCCGACGTCAAGTATTTCGACGGCAACCTCGCCCGCATCGACCGCGTCCCGGCCGATCTGCGGCGCCTGTATGCAACGGCGTTCGAGATCGAGCCGAAATGGTTCGTCGAGGCGGCGGCCCGGCGGCAGAAATGGATCGACCAGTCCCAGTCGCTGAACATTTACATGGCCGGCGCGTCCGGACGCACTCTGGACGAGACGTATCGCCTCGCCTGGCTGCGAGGATTGAAGACCACCTACTACCTGCGGGCGCTCGGGGCCACGCATGCCGAGAAGTCGACCGTCCGCGCCGGGCAGTTGAACGCGGTTTCGATGGCCTCTGGCACCGTCTCGGCGGCGCCTGGCGCCGCCAGCGGGGACGCCAAGTTCTGTGCGATCGACAACCCGGACTGCGAGGCATGCCAGTGATGCGCGGCGTCCGGAAGGGAGGGCGATGCTGACCTTTGACGACGGCGGGCAAATGAACCCGATCGGCGCGCTGGGCATCCGGCCATCGAGTGGCTTCGTGCCGTCGGGCGGAGGCACGAACGAGTGTGCATCCGACCGATTCGCCGCGGGCAATGCGTTCCGCCGCATCCGCGTGGAAGATAAGCGGATCATCAACTCGAAAGCGGACGTCAACCAGCTCGTCCCGTTCAAGTACAAATGGGCCTGGGAAAAGTACGTAGCGGCGTGCGCGAATCACTGGATGCCGCAGGAAATCAACATGAGCCGGGACATCGCGCTGTGGAAGGACCCGGCGGGCCTGGACGAAGACGAGCGGCGGGTCGTGCGGCGCAACCTCGGCTTTTTCGTCACCGCGGATTCGCTCGCCGCCAACAACATCGTGCTCGGCACCTACCGGCACATCACCGCGCCGGAGTGCCGCCAGTATCTGCTGCGACAGGCGTTCGAAGAAGCAATCCACACGCACGCCTATCAATACATCGTCGAAAGCCTCGACCTGGATGAAGGCGAGGTGTTCAATGCCTACAATGAGATTCCGTCGATCCGCGAGAAGGACGAGTTCCTGATTCCGTTCATCGACACGCTGACCGATCCGATGTTCCGCACCGGCACCCCCGAGGCCGACCAGAAACTGCTGAAGAGCCTGGTCGTCTTCTCGTGCCTGATGGAGGGGCTGTTCTTCTACGTCGGCTTTGCGCAGATCCTTGCGCTGGGCCGGCAGAACAAGATGACCGGCGCGGCCGAGCAGTACATGTACATCCTGCGCGACGAATCGATGCACTGCAATTTCGGCATCGATGTGGTGAACCAGATCAAGCTGGAGAATCCGCACCTCTGGACGCCCCAGTTCCGCGAGGAACTGCAGGAGCTGTTCCTGCAGGCGGTGCAACTCGAATATCGCTACGCCGAGGACACCATGCCGCGCGGCGTGCTCGGGTTGAACGCCCCGATGTTCAAGGAGTATTTGCGCTACATCGCCAACCGGCGCTGCCAGCAGATCGGCCTGGACGTGCTCTTCCCGGGCGCTGCGAACCCCTTTCCCTGGATGAGCGAGATGATCGACCTGAAGAAAGAGCGAAACTTTTTCGAGACCCGGGTGATCGAGTATCAGACCGGCGGCGCACTGTCCTGGGACTAGAGAGGAGCTGGTAGATGAGCGGAGAAGCGACGATGCACCGCGTGACTGCCTGCAAGGCCGAGGAGGACTACATGCTGTGGATCCGGTTCGACGACGGGCTGGAAGGCAGCGTGTTCCTCGGCAACCTGCTCGAGATCGGCGCATTCCAGATCTGGAGCGACGTGCGCGAGTTCGAACGAGTGAGCGTCGATCCGGAGACGGCCACCGTCACCTGGCAGGGCGGCATCCGCCTCGATCCGGACGTGCTGTACCAGGATTTGCTGGCAAAGAGCGGCGAATGACGCGTCGTCGCCAAGAATTCATTCCATCGCGCGCCTCGCGGCGCGGGTGGCTGAATAGTCCGGCCCGTCGGGCCGGGCTTCGTGTTGTAACTCTCAACTAGGAGATAGCTATGGCAACGAAGAAAAAAGGCAAGAAGACCGCAAAGAAAAAGAAGAAGAAGAAAGCATCTAAGAAGAAGAAATCTTCCAAGAAGAAGGTAGCCAGAAAGGCTGCAGGCAAAAAAAAGGCTTCGAAGAAAAAGAAACCGGCCAAGAAAAAGGCCAAGGCCAAGCCTGCACAGCCTGAGGCAAGCCCTGCGGTGAGTGCGACGAAGGCGCCGGCAACGCCTAGCGTCGCGGCCGTGACCCCCAGCGCGAGAACCGCGCTGAATCCGGCAGCCGCCTGGCCGTTTCCGACCGGATCCCGGCCGTAACCGGGAACCGATCGGGAATGAACGCGGGGAGCTCTGGCTTCCCTCGACGGGCCACTAAGAGCCCAGCGGATCGCTCCTGGCCGGCCGGCTGCAACCGGTCGGCCAGGGCAGTCCGCAACTTCTCACGGTACGGCGGAACCGTCGCCAATTCTAGGCACGGACCGGGTCGGCAACAGGTTCGCCAAGCGATCCGGAGCGGGTCCAGCACCCGGGTTCCCGAACGCCAGAATCGATTCAAGTACCTGAATCTCTGCTAGAATCGCCGCCTCGCGCGTCATAGCGCCACGCCGGTAGCCGGAACTTGGCACGGCCCGTGCAGTCCACCCGTTCCCAGGGAGGTGGCAACAATGAGTAGCAGCTTGGATCTTCTGTATCGCAGTTTTCGCGCTGCCCGCTCGGTCCTGGCGCTCCTCGGCCTGACCGTGCTCTCCGCTTTGGCCGTTCCCGAAGTCCGCGAAACGATTTTCCAGCCTCCAGCCACCCAGCTGCACCAGTCCGAGCCCGCGCTTGAGCCGATCGTCCTTGCCTCGGCGGCAGGTCCGATCGGAGGGCATAGCGCCGAGCAGCGCGCGCTCGCCGAGACAATCGCCCGCAGGTACCGCGTGGCGGAGGAAGCTACCGTCGAGATCGTCTCGAGCGCCTACAGGGCTGGCGCGAAGCACCGCGTCGACCCGCTCCTCATCCTGGCCGTGGTTGCGGTCGAATCGAGGTTCAATCCGGTGGCGCAAAGCGTCCTCGGCGCGAAGGGATTGATGCAGATTTTGCCGCGGTTCCATCAGGACAAGCTGAGCGAGCATGGCGGCGAGGCTGCGCTGCTGGAGCCGGAAGCCAACATCCAGATCGGGACCCGCATCCTGCGGGAGTACCTGCGTCGCTCCGGAGAGACCGAAGCGGCGCTGCAGATGTATGCCGGCGCCGAGCCGGACTCGCAGTACCCGAACAAGGTGCTCGCCGAGCGTTCCAGGCTGCAGCAGGCGCTCGACCGTGCGAAGCGCCTAGCGTCCTAGCCCGGCGCAATACCGCTTGAGTCGCGCCGCCGCTTCTTCCAGGTCTGCCATTCCACGCGTATAGGCCAAGCGCACGAAGTCGCCGGTGCGATTTGCGCCGAAGTCGGTTCCCGGTGTCGCGGCGACCGCCTCGGCTCCGAGGAGCCCAAGCGCAAAGTCCCGCGCCGGGCCGAACCGGGAGCAATCGGCGTAGACGTAAAACGCTCCCTCCGGGCGCGCCGGGATGCGCAAACCCGCGCGTGCAACCGCCGGCACGAAGAAATCGCGCCGCCGGGCGAACTCGAGCCGGCGCTCTTCGTAGATCGCAATCGATTCCGGCTGCAGCGCCGCCACGGCGGCGTGTTGCGCGATGGTGGGTGCGGAAATGAAGAAGTGTTGCGCGAGCTTTTCCATTTCGCGCACGCGAGGCTCGGGCAGGATCGCCCAGCCGATACGCCATCCGGTCATGCAAAAATACTTCGAGAAGCTGCCGAGGGCCACCACTTCGCCGGGCGCACCGAGGATCGTGCGCGCGTTCGTGCCATACACAAGCCCCTGGTAGATTTCGTCGACGATCAGGACGCCGCCGCGCTCGTCGATGTAAGCCGCGATGCGCTTGAACTCCTCGGCGGGAACCAGCGTGCCCGTGGGATTGGCAGGAGAACCGAGCAGCACTCCGCGCGTCCGCGGGCCCCACGCCTGGCGAACCATCTCCAGCGTCGGCTGGAATTGCGATTCGGCGCTCACCTGGAGCGGCCTTACGACGCCCTCGAAGGCTCGCACGAGATGACGGTAGGCCGGGTAGCCGGGATCCGGAACGAGAAACTCGTCGCCCGGCTCGCAGTAGAGAGACAGCACGAGAAGCAGCGCCCCGGAGGCGCCCACCGTGACCGCAACCCGTGCCGGGGAGAGTTCGACGCCGAATTGCGTCCGGTAATGTCCGGCGATCGCTTCGCGCAAGGGCGCGATGCCGAGCGAGGGCGTGTACGCGGTCTGTCCGGCGCGGATCGCTCGCACTGCGGCCTCGACCACCGGTGCGGGCGCCGTGAAATCCGGCTCGCCGATCTCCATGTGAATGACGTGGCGCCCGGCAGCTTCTAGCGCCTGCGCGCGCGAGAGGACGTCCATCACCTCGAAAGGCTGGATCTGCGCCGCACGGCGCGCGGTCTGCATGCGGTCAGGGGTGGCGATGGTGCGGCGATTATAATTAACGCGCCTTCGCCGACGGCGGCGTCCGGAGAGCCGGGAAACGGCACACGTGGACGATCCACTCAAGACCAGCGCGCTCGAGTATCACCGCCTGCCACGCCCTGGCAAGGTTGCGATCCTTCCCACCAAGCAGTTGACGAACCAGCGCGACCTGGCGCTTGCCTATTCGCCAGGTGTCGCCTACGCCTGCACGGAAATCGCACGCGATCCGGTCCAGGCGGCATCTCTCACCGCGCGCGGCAATCTCGTCGCAGTGATCACGAACGGCACGGCGGTGCTCGGGCTGGGTGCCATCGGCCCGCTCGCGGCGAAGCCGGTCATGGAGGGCAAGGCGGTGCTCTTCAAGAAGTTCGCCGGCATCGACGTCTTCGACCTCGAGATCAACGAGCGCGATCCGGACCGGCTGGTCGAGATCATCGCCAGCCTCGAGCCGACGTTCGGCGGCATCAACCTGGAGGACATCAAGGCGCCGGAATGCTTCGAGATCGAACGCAGGCTGCGCGCGCGCCTGAAGATTCCGGTCTTTCACGACGACCAGCATGGCACTGCCATCATCGTCGGCGCGGCGATCCTGAACGGCTTGAAGGTCGTCGGCAAGGATCTGCGCAGCGTAAAGGTGGTCACCTCCGGGGCGGGCGCCGCCGCGCTTGCCTGCCTCGACCTGCTCGTCAAGATGGGACTGCCGCTCGAGCACATCACCGTGACCGACATCAAGGGCGTCGTCTATCGCGGCCGACTCGAGGAAATGGATCCCGACAAGGAGCGCTACGCGCGGCACATGCAGGCGCGCACGTTGGGCGACGTGATCGACGGCGCGGACGTGTTTCTCGGGTTGTCGGCCGGCGGCGTCCTCAAACCCGACATGGTGCGGCGGATGGCGCCGCGGCCGCTGATCCTCGCGCTCGCCAATCCCGAGCCGGAAATTCGTCCGGAACTGGCGAAAGGCGCGCGGCCGGATTGCATCATCGCCACCGGGCGTTCGGACTATCCCAACCAGGTGAACAACGTTCTTTGCTTTCCGTTCATCTTCCGCGGCGCGCTGGACGTCGGTGCGAGCGCGATCACTACCGAAATGGAGCTTGCCGCGGTGCGCGCGATCGCCGATCTGGCGCAGGCGGAAAGCTCCGACGTCGTGGCGCTCGCCTACGGCGGCGAGCAGCTCGCCTTCGGCCCCGAGTACCTGATTCCGCGACCGTTCGACCCGCGGCTGATCGCGCGCATCGCGCCTGAGGTGGCGCGAGCGGCAATGGAGTCGGGCGTCGCCACCCGCCCGATCGAAGATCTGAACGCGTATCGCGAGTCGCTCAGCCAGTACGTCTACCACTCCGGCCTGATCATGAAGCCGCTGTTCAGCGCCGCCAAGCTCGCGCCCAAGCGCATCGTGTATGCCGAGGGCGAGGACGAGCGCGTGCTGCGCGCGGTGCAGACCGTGG
>DASUMM010000076.1:0-6464 GCA_036277655.1 Burkholderiales bacterium
CACAGCGCACGCGAAGCGCTCAACTACGTCACCACGCTCCTCGCACAGGAATAGCGCGACGCTACGCTCATGACCGAATCCGGCGTTCCCCGCCCGTCCCGCATCGCTGTCGAGACGCCGTGGTACGAACTTTTCTCGCGCGGCGCGCGCGACTGGCTGCGGCACAACCAGAAGGTCCGCGAGGCGGTGCGCAGCAAGCTGCCCGAGCTGCTCACCGGGACGGACATGATCAGCCGCCCCGAGAATCGCACGGTGCTGGTGCCGGTGAAGATGCTCGAGCACGCCCGTTTCCGCCTGATGGATTCGGGCGGGCAGACCGGGGCCGGCCAGGGCAAGGGCGAGGCCGGCCAGGTCTTGCGGCCGGGGAACGAAGAAGGCGATCGCGCGCCCGGTGGCGCCGGCACGCAGGACGGCGAAGTGAGCTTCGTCGTCGAGCTGAAGGTGGACGAGATCGTCGACTGGCTGTGGGAAGAGCTCAAGCTGCCGGACTTGAAGCCCAAGCGCAACGCCTCGCTCGACGAGCCGGACTACGTGCGCGAGGGTTGGGACAAGCGCGGTGCGCATTCGCGCCTCGACCGCCGTCGCACCGTGCGCGAAGCGGTGAAGCGGCGCGCCATCCAGGAACAGCCAATCGCATTCGTCAACGAAGACCTGCGCTTCCGCCAGCTCGTCAAGCGCGCGACGCCCGCGATGAACGCGGCGGTGGTGTTCGTGCTCGATGCTTCCGGCAGCATGCAGGAAGCCGAGCGCAAGCTCGCGAAGACGTTTTTTTTCTTCGCGCTGCAGGGAATCCGCCGGCAGTACCCGAAGGTCGACACGGTATTCGTCGCGCATACCGTGGATGCGTGGGAGTTCCCCGAAGAGCAGTTCTTCCAGGTGGCGGGCGGCGGCGGCACCGTGGCCTCAAGTGCGTTCCGGCTTGCCGAGAAAGTGTTCGAGGAGCGCTACGACCCATCTCGCTACAACGGCTATCTCTTCTACGCGTCGGATGGCGAGAATGCATCCGAAGACCGCGAAGCAGCCGGCAGCACGCTGGCGGAACTCGCCGGCAAGCTGAACTACGCCGGCTACGTGCAGACCGACGGCACTTCGTACCGGCCGAGCGAGACGCAGATGATCGAGCTCTTCAGCGACCTCGAGCACAAGGGCCTGCCGGTCGGTGCGGCACGCCTCGCTTCCATGGACGACGTGTGGAACGCAATCCGCACGTTCTTCCGCGACCAGGCGGAGGACTCATGAGCGAAACCCTCGAGCAATACAGCGCCGGAATCGAGGAGCTCGGCCGCCGCCTCGGACTCGACTATTACCCGGTCGACTTCGAGCTGGCACCCGCCTCGCTGATGACCGAGATCGCAGTGTACGGCCTGCCGGTGCGCATGCCGCACTGGTCGTTCGGCGTGCGCTACATCCACCAGCTGGTGCGCCAGAGCATGGGGCACTCGCACATTTTCGAGGTGATGTTTCCGGGCGATCCGTGCCGCGCCTATCTCACCGACGGCAACACGCTCGCCGAGAACACGCTGGTGACCGCGCACGTGCTCGGGCATGCCGACTTCGCGAAGAACAATTCGCTCTTCGCTCGTTTCCACGAGCAGGCGGGCGGCAACATCATCGAGATGGCGGCGGCGCACGCGCATCGCATTCAGCTCGCGATCGACGAAAACGGCATCGAGCGGGTGGAGGCCGTGCTCGACGCGGCGCTCGCGCTCGAGTCGCACATCGACATCGACAAGGAGCTGCACCGCGAGCTCTACCCGACGCGGGTGGCGCCGCGCAAGGCGGTGGAGAAAGGCGCGTTCCAGCAGCGCTTCGATCGCCTGCCTGAGGACAGTCCGACGCCCGTGGAGGAGCCGGCGGATGAGCACCCACCGCGCGTCTCGATTCCACCCCACCCGGAGTACGACCTGCTCTGGTTCATCGCGCACTATGGGCCGGAGCTGGAGCAGTGGGAGCGGGACATCTTCCTCGCGGTGCGCCGCGAAGCCGCGTACTTCTATCCGGTGTTCGCGTGCCAGATCATGAACGAAGGCTGGGCGTCGTACTGGCATGCGCGCCTGCTGCGCGAAGCGGATTTCCTGCCGCAGCCGCTTTACCTCTCGGCGATCAAGGCGCATTCCGACGTCGTGCGGCCGTTCGCCGCCGACCAGCAGACCGCGCTGGCAGTGAACCCGTACCACCTCGGCTTCACGCTGTGGGAGCACATCGTCGAGAAGAGCGGCATGGAGGAAGCGCGCCGCATCGTGCGCGACGAGGACGATTTCGGCTTCGTGCGCAACCATCTGGACCGCGAACTCGCCGAGAAGCTGGATCTTTTCACGTTCGAAGCGAAGAACGACGGCGAGATCCGCGTCGTCACGCGCGACCTCGACGAAATCCGCGAAGCGATCCTGGCGCCGAAGTTCAACTACGGCGCGCCGCGCATCGCGGTGAGCGAGCTGCGGCAGGACGGCACGCTCGTGCTGACGCACGACTGCTCGAGCGACGGCCGCGGTCTCGACCCTTCGCGCGCCAACCGCGTGATCCAGTACATCCGGCGCGTCTGGCGCCGGCCGGTGCGGCTCAACACGGTCGACTCCCGCGGCCAGCCGCACGAGCTCTCGGCGTAGGAAGCGTTCCCTTGCGCTGGGTCAAGCGCCCGGCGTCCCGCGTTGTATGATGGAACGGCCTTTGCCGAGGGAGAATCCATGTCTGCCCGATTACGCGGCGTCGCGGTATTGCGCGACCCGCTGCTGAACAAGGGAACCGCTTTCACCGAAAAAGAGCGCGACCAGCTCGGATTGCGAGGGCTGCTGCCGCCGCACGTGCACAAGCAGCGCGAGCAGGCCGAACGCTTCCTGCTGACGCTGCGCCGCAAGGCCGACGATCTGGACAAATACATCGAGCTGAACGCGCTGCGCGATCGCAACGAAGCGCTGTTCCTCTCGGTGGTCTGCCAGCATCCCGACGAGATGATGCCGCTCATCTACACGCCGACCGTGGGTCTCGCGTGCCAGAAATTCGGCAGCATCCTGCAGCGTACGCGGGGCTTGTTCATCAGCGCCAAGGATCGCGGCCGCATTCCGTCGGTGCTGCGCAACTGGCATCACAAGGACGTCGGCATCATCGTGCTCACCGACGGCGAGCGCATCCTGGGGCTGGGCGACCTCGGCGCGCAAGGGATGGGAATTCCGGTCGGCAAGCTTTCGCTCTACACGGCATGCGCCGGCGTTCCTCCGCAGCGCTGCCTGCCGATGGTGCTCGACGTCGGCACCGACAACGAGGCGCTGCGCAAGGACCCGTTCTACATCGGCCTGCGCAGGAAGCGGCTGCGCGGCCGGCAATATGACGCCCTTGTCGACGAGCTGATCGCCGGAGTGCGGAAAGTGTTCCCGCACGCGCTGCTGCAGTTCGAGGATTTCGCCAATCACAACGCGTTCCGTCTGCTGCACCGCTACCGCGACCGCATCTGCACCTTCAACGACGATATCCAGGGCACGGCGGCAGTGGCGCTTGCCGGGATCTACTCGGCGATCGCGGTCACCCGAACCACGTTGCCGCAGCAGCGCATTCTCTGTTTCGGCGCCGGCGAGGCGGCGACCGGAATCTGCGATCTCGCCGTCGCGGCGATGATGGACGAAGGACTGCCGGAGCTGGAGGCGCGCCGGCGCTGCTGGCTCTTTGACTCGAAGGGACTGGTGGTCGCCGGTCGCACCGATCTCACGGCGCACAAGCTCCCGTACGCGCACGAGCACGAACTGGTCGGCGATTTCGTCACGGCGGTGAACGCACTCAAGCCGACCGCGATCATCGGCGTCGCCGCAGTCGGCGGCACCTTCACGCAACCGGTGCTCGAGGCGGTGGCGCGCGCGAACGAGCGTCCGATCGTGTTCGCGCTCTCCAATCCCACCTCGAAATCCGAGTGCACTGCGGAAGAGGCCTACCGCCACACCGGCGGCCGTGCGCTCTTCGCCTGCGGCAGCCCTTTCGATCCGGTGACGGTCGGCGGGCAGACCTTCGTGCCGCGCCAGGGAAACAACTCGTACATTTTTCCCGGGGTCGGCATGGGCGTGATCGCATGCGGCGCCAAGCGCGTTACTGACGAGATGTTCCTCGCTTCGGCGCGCACGCTCGCAAAACAGGTCACGCAGGCCGACCTCCGGCAGGGCAGCCTTTATCCGTCGCTCGCGAGGATTCGCGATGTCAGCGCGCAGATTGCGGCGGCCGTAGCGGAGGTCGCCTTCAAGCGCGGGTTGACCTCGCGCAAGCGGCCGCGCAACGTGCTTTCCTACGTGCGCGAGCAGATGTACGACCCGACCTACTGACCCAGGCGAATGCCGGCGTCGGTCCTTGCCGAGTGGAGAACGGACGCCGGCGGCATCTTCCAGGTCATACAAGGAAACCTGCTCGAAGAGCCGGTCGACGCGATCGTCAACGCGGCGAACGGCATGCTCGCGCACGGCGGCGGCGTGGCAGGCATCATTGCGCGAGCCGCGGGCCCGGCATTGACCGAGGAATCGGACCGAATCGTCCGCGAGCGCGGCATGCTGCCGACCGGCTCCGCCGCAGTCACGACCGCAGGCAAGCTCCCCTTCAAAGGGGTGATCCACGCAGTCGGACCGCGGTACGGAGAGGGCGACGAAGAGCGCAAGCTCGTCGCGGCGCTACGTGCGGCGTTCGATCTGGCCACGGAGCGTGGGTGGGGTTCGGTGTCGTTTCCGGCGGTCTCCAGCGGCATTTTCGCCGTACCGCTCGACATCTGCGCGCGTGCCTACCTGGCTGCGGCGTACGAGGCTCGCGTTCCCACCCTTCGGCTCTGTCTGCGCGATGCGCCGGTGATCGCGGCGGTGCTCGCAGAGATCCATCGCCAGCCCCGGGTGTAAGGTAGGCGAAACTCCCGCGACCAAAGGCCACCATGCACGCCCTGATCCTCGTTTCTGCATTGCTCCTGTCCTCGCCTGCGCTCGCGCAGGCAGAGAAGGTCGCCACGTTCGCCGGCGGCTGCTTCTGGTGCGTCGAGGAGGTCTTCGAAAAGCTGCCCGGCGTGACGCGGGCGGTGTCCGGCTACATGGGCGGCGCGAAGAAGAATCCGACCTACGAGCAGGTATCCAGCGGCGGCACCGGGCATACCGAGGTGGTGCAAGTGCACTACGACCCTTCCAAGGTGAGCTATGAGAAGCTGCTCGAGGCTTTCTGGCTGAACCACGATCCGACGAAAGGCAACAGCCAGTTCTGCGACTCCGGCTCGCAGTACCGCCCGGCGATCTTCTGGCACGACGAGGAGCAGAAGCGGCTCGCGGAAGCGTCGAAGGCGAAATGGGAAAAGGAGAAGCCTTTCCGGGAAAAGATCGTCACGCCGGTGCAGAAGGCGGCGGAGTTCTGGCCGGCCGAGGACTACCACCAGGACTATTACAAGAAGAACCCGGTGCGCTACCAGTTCTACGTCAGCGGCTGCGGCCGCTACGCGCGCCTTGATCAGCTCTGGGGCAAGCTGCGCGCGAAGTAAGCGGCGCTAGAACTTGCGCACGCGCTCGATGTCCGACACGCGCCCGCCCACCAGCGTGATGGTGGTCGTGAACGGATCGGCCGAAGTCGGCAGGTAGGTCCAGGTCTTCAACGAATAGCCGGAGCGCGCCGGCACGCGGCGATGGCGCCCTGCCTGCACCGTGTCCGGTGCGGCAAGCGCGATCCCCTGATCGGAGACGAAATCCGGCTGGCCGGCGACCGAGAAAAGCTCGCCCTCGCTCATCCCGCGCTGGATGCTCACATAGCGGCGAAAATCCAGGCCGCGCGGCTGCTTCGCCGCCGCGGCCGCACGCTCGGCCGCTTCCCTTGCCTCTTCCTGCTCGCGCTTGCGCTGGCGCTCTTCCAGCCGCTCTCCCTGGCAGCGGATCGTGTAGCACTCGCCGCTCTCCGGTGCCGGCGGCCCTTCCTTCGCATTCGGGTCGACGACCGTCGCCTTCACGCCTTGCGGCGGCGCGACATTGGAGAAGTGCGTGCGACCCTGCGCATCGGTCCAGCGGTAGATCTGGGCAAGCGCCGGGGAGCTCGCAGCGACAAGGACAATGAGGGTGAGAGCGCGCATTGCGGTCTAAAGTGTAGACGAACCCCATGAGAAAGCGACTGCTGCGCCGCCGTCTTCTGCTCGCCATCGGCGCCTCGCTGTGGCAGGGCGCCCTGTTCGCTCAGACCGGATCGAAACTGCGCCGGATCGGCTGGCTGACCGCCGGCTCTCCCAGGTCGCACGCGAAGCTGCTCGAAGCGTTCCGCGACGGACTGCGCGAGCGCGGCTGGGTCGAGGGCCGCAACGTCGCGCTCGAGCTGCGCTGGGCCAAGGGCAACATGGGCCGGCTTCCGGCGCTCGCCTCCGAGCTGGTCCGGCTCGAGCCCGACGTGATCGTCGCGGCGGGGAGTTCGGTCCAAGTCGCAATGAAAAAGGAGACGTCCACAATCCCGATCGTGATGGCGACCGGCGCCGACCCGATCGC
>DASUMM010000077.1:0-2373 GCA_036277655.1 Burkholderiales bacterium
AAGATAAGTCACCGCTGCATCGACTTTCGTCGACGCCGGCCGCACCTGGGGTTCCTTCGGCGCGGCCAGCGCCGCGCGCATCAGCGGCAGGCGGAACGCTTCGACGCGGAACGTCGCGTTCGAAGCGACTTCGTTGCGGCCGCGCCATTGCACGCGGTATTCGCCCAGCTTCGCTTCGCGCGGGATTTTCCAGAGCCCTTCCGAGATTCCCTGCGCGTCGAACTTGGCTTCGATGCCGTACTTCTGGCCGCTGCCGAGGTGCTGGATCTCCGCACTCGCCGGAAGCTCCTTCGCTTCGGCCAGACGGAATCCCTTGCCCGACGGCACGCGCGCGATGTGCTTCATGCCGACCGTCTCGCCGGCACGGAAGAGCGTGCGATCGAACACCGTGTGGATCGTGATCGGGCGCACGCGCCAGGGATTGGCGTAGACGTTGAAGTTCCAGGGCGAGATTCCCTGGTTCCATTCGGTGCTCGTGAAGGAGACGTCTTCACCGAGCCGCGCGAACGCAAAGAGCGCGCGATTGCTGCGGCAGCGTGGCATCGCCTGCGCCGCCGGAAGCTTGTCCCCCGCGTCGGCAACGCCCTGCCGGTCGGTTTCGCCGCTGAACAGAATGCGGCCGCTGCAATCGCGCACATGGACGCGCGCACCCGTCACCGGGGTTGCATTGTCGAGCCGTGTCACCCATACGATCGAGCGCTCGCGGCCATGCTTGATGTGCACCGCGAGATTGGTGACGAGAACGCTGGTCGAGACGTAATACGGCTTCGCTTCGCCGTGCAGCGCCTCGCCGAGCCGGGGACTCGCCATCTCGACGAGATAGAAGCCGGGCTTCTTCAGCGGAATGCCGATCACTTCCATCGGCTTGCCGCCGGAAGCGCGCGGCAGCTCGAACGCCGCCGCATTGTCGGCGGGCGTCAGCGCCGAGACCTCGCCTTCGCGCGGGTATCGCCCGAGCGACTTTTCCGCCGCCTCCTCGTACCGCTTGTCGGTGAACGCGAGGTAGCGCTCGATGATGCGGCTTTCGTCATCCGAAAGCCGCGCGGTGGCACCCGGGATCGGCGCAGCGGTTGCGGCCGCGGGCTCGAGGCGCTTGCCGGCGAGCTTCGCTTCGACCGCGCGCACGGTCACCGGCAGGACCGGATCGGCGTTCAGCTCCAGGATGCCGAAGCGCCCGGGAAACTTGACGAGCGGCGGATACTCGTCGGTGGCGACGGCGAGCGGAAACGCGGCGCGATTCTCCGGCTCGCGACCGGCATCGTCCTTGAAGCCGCCCGGCAACTCGATCTTGTAGCGCGACTTCTCCGGGAACGGGCCGGCGAACTCGATTCCTTCCACGGTCTTCACATTCGGCTCGATCACCGGCTCGATCGCCGACCAGCCGCGCTCGGGCTTCAGGCGCACGCCGGCCGCGTGCTCGCGCGGCACCGGCGCACTGAATTCGAGACGCAGCGGCGTCACCGGCAGGCACGCGGCGTCCTTGTTCACCCGCTCGCAGGAGAATCTCACCCGGAACGGCTCTCGCACGCCGAACGCAAGTCGTTGCGGCTTTCCGCGCGCAATGCCGGATTGCGTGCGGACGGATTCTCCGATCACGACCGCCATCTCGGCGCCCGAGGGCAGGCGGCGCGTGCACCGCATGCCGATGACCGGCAGATCCTTCCATCGCTTGTCCTGGATCTTGAACTGCGCCAGCGGGATCGTGCTCCGCCCTTTCAGGTAAGCGCGGTACAGGCGGAACGCGTAGTCCTTGTTCGCTTCGACGACTTTCTGCTTCTCGGCTTCGCTCAGCACTGCGATCGGAATCCGCTCGCCGACGCCCTTCGCTTCGCACCATGCCCCCTGCTGGAGCGACTTCAGGTCCACCGGCGCATCGAACGCGAGCAGGAACCACTGCTCGTCGTCGATCGCGCTGTGGCCTTCCGAGGGAAGCGAGGTCATCACCGCGGGGCCGCCGGTATGGAACGAAAACTCCCGCTCGCCGGCGAGCACCTCGCCCTTCATCGATTTCAGCTCCGGCTTCAGCGCGAACGTGCAACGCTGCCCTGCCGGCAGATCAGCCTCGAAGTCGTAGATCCAGTTGCGCGCATCGGCCCAGCGGCCGCGGCCTTTCAGGCGCGCCGGATCGCCTTCGCATCGCACCGCAAACGGATCGGCCAGGCGCGGATCGCCGAACGCGACCATCGGCTCGGAAAAGCGCACCGCGACCTGGCGCACGCCCTTCGCTTCGCCGCGCGGCGTGAAGACCTCGACTTGCGGACCGGCAACCGCGAACGTTGCTGCCGCACAGGCAGAAATGGCCGCGAGTACGCGCGCCGCCTTGTTTTTCATTCTTGGGTCCCCCGGGTGCCGCCAATGTGCCAGAGCTTCATG
>DASUMM010000078.1:0-6938 GCA_036277655.1 Burkholderiales bacterium
CGCCTTCGCCGTCGAGGATCCTGCCGGCCTTCAAGTCGCGTTTCGCGATGGCGACCGCATCGGCGCGCCAGCCGGTGGCGCAGCCGGTGGATTCTTTTCGCAAGCCGACCGAGGCGATCGAGATTCCGAGCTCCAGGCCGATCAGATGCCAGCGCTTGTAGAGCGAGGCGTAGCGCCCGGAAGGGTCGGTCTTCACGCCGTACTCCTCGAAGCAGCGGCGAATGTATTCGGTCTCGCCCTCGAAGACGACGAACACGCCGAAGCGGATGTCGTAGTCGATCGGCGTGCCGTCCTGCGCAAGCGACGATGCGACCTCGACCTGTCCCTTGTGATGGAGGACGCCGCCCTCTTCGCGCGGCCGCATGACCGCGGGTAGCTCGTCGATCGGGCATGGCGGATACGTGAGGCCGCCGGGCGCCGGCGTGAGGCCGGTGGCATTGCACACGGCACTCATCTCGATCGCCGGCTTCGATCCGTCGAGGAATGAATTGAACATCTTCGGGTTGAGCCCGCCGATGCGCGCCTGCTCCGGCGTGAGCCCGTAGTAGCCCCACACCGTGTCGGGCGTCGATTGCGCGAAGTGCGGCAGCCACTTGTGCCCGCGCCCTGCCGCGACGACGGAAAATCCGGCGGCGCGCGCCCAATCGACGAGGTCGCAGATGAGCGCCGGCTGGTCGCCGTACGCGAGGCTGTAGACGACCCCGGCTTCGTGCGCCTTTCGCGCGAGCATCGGCCCGCAGAATGCGTCGGCCTCCACGGTCACCATCACCACGTGCTTGCCATGGCGGAACGCGGCGAGCGCATGCTCGACCGCGGCGATCGGATGGCCGGTTGCTTCGACGACGATGTCGATCGCCGGATGCGCAACGAGCGCCTGCCAGTCTTCGCCGAGGTGCGTCCGCCGCTCTTTCAGCGCGGCATCGAGCGAACGCGCGCCATGAGCTTCACCGGGCCAGCCGATCCGCTCGAGGTTGGTGCGCGCATTGGCGGGCGAGAGATCCGCGATGCCGGCCAGATGTACGCCTGGCGTCTTCGGAACCTGCGCGAGATACATCGCGGCAAACTTGCCCGCGCCGATCAGGCCGACGCGCAGCGGCTTGCCCTGCGCCTCCCGCTCGAGGAGCAGGCGATGCAGATTCATCTCAGGCCGCTTTCAGGATGCCCTGCAGCTCCTCGGCCGGGGTGCCGTTCTTCCACGGAAGCGGCACGTCATAGTCCTTGAGCAGGCAATCGTCGGGCAGGCATTCGATCGGCGTGAAATCGCGATGCGCGATGTAGCCCGGGCGCTGGAAGCGCCGGATGTGGTTCGACACGGCGCAGAGCGAAAGGTAGACGCTCACCCGGTTCCACGGCGACAGATTCGAAGTCGAAGCGTGCACCAGGCAGCCGTGAAAGAGAATCATCGAGCCGGCCGGTCCCTTGGGCGCGACGATGCCGCCCTCCTCGACCAGGCGCCGGATCGTCGCGTGATCGAGCGTCCACAGCGGGTAGCTCGTGGTGTTCGTGTCGTGCCCGGCCTCCAGCACACCGACCTTGTGGCTTCCCGGGATGAACATCAGCGGGCCGTTGAACTCGTTCACCTCGTCGAGGAAGATGGCGACGTTCATCGCACGCGGTTCCGGCATCGCGTCGTCGCGGCTCCACGTGCCGTAATCCTGATGCCATTGCCAGACGTCGCCGTCGAACGCCATCTTGCCGTTCACCTTGAACTGGTGCATGTAGAGCTTCTCGCCGAAGATTTGCTCGATCGGCCGCACCATGCGCGGATGGCGCGCGAGCTTCGCGAACGGCAGGCTGTAGAGGTGCGCGGCGAAATTGGTGCGCACGACGTCGCCCGTCTTCTCGCGCACGTTCTCCGGACGCCGCTCGGCGAAAAGGCGCGGCACTTCGTCGGTCAGCACCTTCACTTCCGCCGGCGTGAAGAGCGACGGAAAGAAGAGATAGCCTTCGCGCTCGAACTGGCGCGTCTGCGATTCGTGTAGTTTCATGGCGAATCCTTCTTCTCGACGATCTGGAAGAACACTTCGTCGGGCCGCACCAGGCCGAGCTCGTAGCGCGCGCGCTCTTCGAGCGCCTCGCGCCCCTGCTTGAGGTCGCGTACCTCGGCAGCCACCGCGCCGTTACGCGCTTCGAGCTTGCCGTTCCTGTCGCGCTGCACCGCGAGCTGCTGGTCGATCTCCCACACGCGCAGCCAGCCGCCCTTGCCGAGCCAGAGCGGAAACTGGATCGCGATGATCAGGGCGACGAAGATGCCGGCGAGGATCTTCATGTCCGCCGCAACTGCGCAAAAGCGCCGCGACCCGGGTAGGAAACCGCATCGCCCAGGTCCTCCTCGATGCGAAGGAGCTGGTTGTACTTGGCGGTGCGATCGGAGCGGGAAAGCGATCCGGTCTTGATCTGCAGCGCGCTCGTGCCGACCGCGAGGTCGGCGATCGTGGCGTCCTCGGTCTCGCCCGAGCGGTGCGAGATCACGGTGCCGTAGGCCGAGCGCTTGGCAAGCTCGATTGCGGCAAACGTCTCGGAGAGCGTGCCGATCTGGTTCGGCTTGACGAGGATCGCGTTGGCGACGCGCTGGCGCACGCCTTCCTTGAGGATGCTCGTGTTGGTGACGAACAGATCGTCGCCGACGAGCTGGATGCGGTTGCCGAGCCGCTCGGTGAGCAGGCGCCAACCCTGCCAGTCGTTCTCGGCGAGGCCATCCTCGATGGAGACGATCGGGAAGCGATCGACCAGCTCCGCCAGGTAGTCGCACATTTCCTCGCTCGACAGCGACCGTCCTTCCGATTCGAGCACGTAGCGGCCGTCGCGGAAGAATTCCGACGCCGCCGGGTCGAGCGCAATCATCACGTTCTGCCCGGCCGAATAGCCCGCCTTCTCGATTGCCTCCAGGATCAGCTCGATCGCCGCCCGGTGCGACTCGAGATCCGGCGCGAAGCCGCCTTCATCGCCCACCGAGGTCGACATCCTGCGGCCGTCGATCGCTTTCTTCAGGGCCTGGAACACTTCGACTCCGCAGCGCAACGCCTCGCGGAACGAGGCTGCGCCGACCGGGACGATCATGAACTCCTGGAAATCGAGCCGGTTGTTGGCGTGCGCGCCGCCGTTGATGACGTTCATCATCGGCACCGGCATCTGCATCGGACCGGCCCCGCCGAGGTAGCGGTAGAGCGGCAATCCGGTCTCCTCGGCGGCGGCCTTCGCCACGGCGAGCGACACCGCCAGCGTGGCATTGGCGCCGAGGCGGGATTTGTTCTCGGTGCCGTCCAGATCGAGGAGCGTGCGATCGACGAAGCTCTGCTCGGACGCATCCAGCCCGACGATCGCCTCGGAAATCTCGGTGTTCACCGCCTCGACCGCCTTCAGCACGCCCTTGCCGCCGTAGCGCTGCGCATCGCCATCGCGCAGCTCGACCGCTTCGCGGCTGCCGGTGGAGGCGCCCGAAGGCACGGCCGCGCGCCCCATGACGCCGGATTCGAGCAGCACGTCCGCTTCCACCGTGGGATTGCCCCGCGAATCGAGGATCTCCCGGCCTACCACGTCTACGATCGAGCTCATCAGCCTTTTTTCCCAGTGTTTTTGCGCCGTTCGAGCAGATGTTCCGCAAGATCGCGCCGTTTGACTTCGCGGTCAAGTTCGACCAGCGTCTCGAGCAGCGGTTCGACCAGTTCGAGCGGCCAGGCGTTCGGCCCGTCCGAGAGCGCCCGCTCGGGCTGCGGGTGCGTCTCCATGAAGAGCCCCGAGATGCCGCTCGCCACTGCGGCGCGGGCAAGCACCGGAATGAACTGGCGCTCGCCGCCGGAAGCGTCGCCGCGCCCGCCGGGCAGCTGCACCGAGTGGGTGGCGTCGAAGACGACCGGGCAGCCGGTGTCGCGCAGGATCGCGAGCGAGCGCATGTCCGAGACCAGGTTGCCGTAGCCGAATGCAAAGCCGCGCTCGCAGACGAGCACGTTGTCGCGGCCGCTCGCCTCGCGCGCCTTGTCGACCACGTTCTTCATTTCGCCGGGCGACAGGAACTGGCCTTTCTTGATGTTTACCGGTCGTCCGGCCGATGCCGCTGCGCGAATGAAATCGGTCTGCCGGCAGAGGAACGCCGGCGTCTGCAGCACGTCGACGACTTCGGCGGCGGCGGGGATTTCGTCGACCGTATGCACGTCGGTGAGCACCGGGACGCCGACGCTGCGCTTCACCTCCGCAAGGATCGCGAGGCCCTGCTCCATCCCGGGTCCGCGAAACGACTTGCCCGAGCTGCGGTTGGCCTTGTCGTACGACGACTTGAAGATGAACGGCACCGCGAGGCGCGCGCAGATCTCCTTCAGGCGCCCGGCGGTCTCCACCTGCAGCTCGCGCGATTCGACGACGCAGGGCCCGGCGATCAGGAAGAGCGGCTGGTCGAGGCCTGCTTCGAACCCGCAGAGCTTCACGCCGCGACGACGGAAAGCGCGCCGCCCGGTCGCAATGCCCGCGCGTGCTGGCGCAGCGCCGCTTCGACGTAGGCCTTGAAGAGCGGATGCCCGGCGCGCGGCGTCGACGTGAACTCCGGGTGGAACTGCACGCCGATGAAGAACGGGTGGCCGGGGAGTTCCATGATCTCGGGCAGGTTCTCGCTCGGGGTGCGCGCCGACACCTTGTAGCCCTTCGCTTCGAGCTGCGGCACGTAGACGTTGTTCACCTCGTAGCGGTGCCGGTGGCGCTCGTTCACCTCGGCTCCGTAGATCGAATGCGCAAGCGTGCCGGGCTCGACCGGGCACTTCTGCGCGCCCAGCCGCATCGTGCCGCCGAGGTCGGACTTTTCGCTGCGCTGCTCGATGCGCCCGGTGCGATCGAGCCATTCGGTGACCAGCGCCACTACCGGGTGCGGCGTGTCCGGATCGAACTCGGTGCTGTTGGCCCCCGCAAGGCCGCAGACATTGCGGGCGAACTCGATCGTCGCCAACTGCATGCCGAGGCAGATCCCGAGGTACGGGATGCCGTTCTCGCGCGCATGGCGGATTGCGCGCATCTTGCCTTCGGTGCCGCGCTTGCCGAACCCGCCCGGCACCAGGATGCCGTCCATCTTCTCGAGGTTGCCGAGCGTCGGCGCTTTTTCCAGCTCCTCGGAATCGAAGTAATGGATGTTGACGCGGCACTTGGTATGGATGCCCGCGTGCCGCAGCGCCTCGTTGAGCGACTTGTACGAATCCTGCAGATCGACGTACTTGCCGACGAAAGCGACGTCGACCTCGTGCTGCGGGTGCTCCATCGCCTCGACGATCTCGCGCCACGGCGAGAGGTTCGCGGCATGCGCGAGCACCTGCAGCTTGTGGCAGACGATCTCGTCCAGCATCTGGTTGTGCAGCATCATCGGGATCTTGTAGATCGAATCCACGTCCCAGGCCGAGATCACGGCCTCCTTCTGCACGTTGCAGAAGAGCGCGATCTTGCGCCGCTCCTCCTCCGGCAGCGGCTGCAGCGTGCGGCAGAGCACCACGTCGGCCGACACGCCGATCTCGCGCAGTTCCTTCACCGAGTGCTGCGTCGGCTTCGTCTTGATCTCGCCGGTGGAAGCGATGTGCGGCACCAGCGTCAGGTGGATGTAGCAGACGTTGTTGCGGCCCAGTTCGAGGCCGATCTGCCGGATCGCCTCGAGAAACGGCAGCGACTCGATGTCGCCGACCGTGCCGCCGACTTCGACGATGGCGATGTCGGCATCGCCCGCGCCCTTCTTGATGAAGAGCTTGATCTCGTCGGTGATGTGCGGGATCACCTGCACGGTGCCGCCGAGGTAGTCGCCGCGCCGCTCCTTGCGGATGACCGACTCGTAGATCTGCCCGGTGGTGAAGTTGTTCCAGCGGTGCATCCTCGAGCTCTGGAAGCGCTCGTAGTGGCCGAGGTCGAGGTCCGTCTCGGCGCCGTCCTCGGTGACGAACACCTCGCCGTGCTGAAACGGCGACATCGTGCCCGGATCCACGTTGATGTAGGGATCCAGCTTGATGTTGGTGACCCGGATGCCCCGCGATTCGAGGATCGCGGCGAGAGAGGCGGCGGCGATGCCCTTCCCGAGACTCGAGACTACACCGCCAGTAACAAAGACATACTTCGTCATGAACGCCGCATGAGGCGTGGATGACGGAGTCTACCGGAAAGGTTGCAGGCGCTCAAACGCATTTATGGAACCAGGCGCCGGCGAAACGAGAAAGCGGAATTAAAGAGCCGAGCGTGCCCGCTCGGCCGGCGTATCGTGCGATCGCCACTCGACGTCGAGCACCTCGGGCACCACGACCACGACCTCGAGCATCGCAAGGCGCTCATCGGTCTTGACGTGGCTGCCCGATAGCGTCACACGGCCGGCCACGCAGCTCACCTCCACCTTCGCATTGCGCGTCTCGGGCGAGCGGCGCAAGGCTGCGCGCACCCGCGCCGCAAGCGCGAGGTCCTCGATCTTGCGGCGCGACTCTTCGGTCTCTGAGAACTGCGGCATGCGCAGCAGGCCGAGGATCGAGTCGACGCAATCCTGTACCGAAAGCCGGTTCGTGTTCAGCACCAGGTCGAAATGCGCGGCGTCGTCCCACTGCACGCCGAAATGCCGGCGCACCACGGCACCGTGGCCCTCGTCGTTGGTGCGGATTTCGGACTCGATCAGCGCGCGGTCCTCGCTCTGCAGGCGCTCCATCATGCGCTCGATGCGCACCGACATGGGCGCGCAGATCCGCGTGCAGATCACGTGCGGCACGCTATGCAGCAGATGCGTCGCGCCCCAGCCGCGGATGATGGCGCCCTTGCCGCGCCGCGCGAAATCGATCACTTCTTCGGCGGAGTGGAGAAACAGGCTCACGCGGTCGGAAGAAAGGCGCTCCAGCAGCCCCGCCTTGCCGTCGAGCAGGCGCACGACGTGGCTGCGGCGCACGCGCATCCGGTCGGCCAGATGGTCGATGATCTCGTGATAGATCACCGGCAGGCCG
>DASUMM010000079.1:0-3608 GCA_036277655.1 Burkholderiales bacterium
TGTCGGGGCGGATCGAGTACTACCATCGCCCGGCCGGCAGCAGCGCCGCGCCGCAGCACATCAGCATCGCCCAGGGGCAGATGTTCTTCACCGGGCCGATGATCGAGCACGCGATGGTGTTCCCGGAAGACACGGTGTTCCTGACGTTCGGACGAAATTCGCGCGCGCAGGAGGTGTACGAGGCCGACGTCGTCCGGGTCGATCCGATCCAGCCTTGAGGGCGGCGGGCGGCGCGATGCGACAGGCAGTTCGCAGGCGCTCGTCGTGCCGGCTGTGCGGCGGCGCCAACCTCGCGCGGGCGTTTTCTCTGACTGCTACGCCGCCGGCGAATGCCTTCGTCAGTGCCGCGCAGCTCCGCGAGGTGCAGCCGGTGTTTCCGCTCGAAGTCGAATTCTGTCGCGATTGCACGCACTTGCAGCTCGGCCACGTGGTTGATCCGAGGATGCTGTTCGAGCACTACGTGTACGTGTCCGGAACGTCGAGCGTCTTCGTGCGCCACTTTGAAGCCTACGCCGAGTGGTTGTGGGCTTTCTCAGGCGCCCCGGCGGGAGCGCTCGTCGTCGACGTCGGCTCGAATGACGGAACGCTGCTGCGCGCATTTCGCAACCGCGGCGCCAGCGTACTCGGCATCGATCCGGCGAAGCGCATTGCCGCCGAGGCGACGCGCCAGGGCATCGAGACGCTCGCCGAATTCCTGACGCCGCAGCTCGCGCGCAGGCTGGCGGCCGAGCGCGGGCGCGCATCGATCGTCACGGCGAACAACGTGTTCGCGCACATCGACGAACTCGGAGCGGCGCTCGACGCGGTCCAGGAGCTGCTTGCCCCCGACGGCGTGCTGTCGTTCGAAGTGTCGTACCTGCTCGATGTGCTCGAAAAAACGCTGTTCGACACGATCTACCACGAGCACCTCGACTACCACGCGCTGCGGCCGCTGATCCCGTTTCTGCGCGCACACGGTTTCGAGCCCATTGAGGCGCTGCGGGTCGAGTCTCACGGCGGCAGCCTGCGCGTGCTCGCCCAGCGCACTGGCGGCGGGCGTTCCGTGGGACCATCGGTGCCCGAGCGGCTGCAGCAGGAGAGGGGCGCGGGGCTTGACCGGCTCGACACTTACCAGCGTTTCGGTCGCCGGATCGATGCGCTCGGGCAGGAGCTGCTCGAGCTTCTTCGGCATCTGAAAGCTGAGGGTCGGCGCATTGCCGGCTACGGCGCGCCGGCGAAGGCCACCACCTTGATGCACCATTTCCACATCGGGCGCGATGCGGTGGAATTCCTCATCGACGACAGCCCGTGGAAGCAGGGTTTGTACTCACCTGGGCTGCATGTTCCGGTGCTCAGCCCCCAAGCGCTCGACGAGAAGCGGCCCGACTACCTGCTGTTGCTCGCCTGGAACTTCGCCGGCCCGATCATCGAAAAGAATGCCGCGTTCCGCGAGCGCGGCGGGAAGTTCATCGTGCCGCTCCCGCGGCTGGAAGTCTGCTGACATGACGGACCGGGTGCTGCGATCGGACATCGAGGACGTGGCCGCGCGGCTTGGCGAGGCTGCCCAAGAGCTCGCCGGCAAGACCGTGCTACTCGCCGGTGCGCGCGGATTTCTCGGGACGCACTTCCTCGAGCTGTTCGCGCTGTTGAACGAGCGAATTCTGCGAGAGCCCTGCAGCGTCGTTGCGCTGGACAACCTGCTCACTTCGCAGGCGACGGGCGTGGAGCTGCGCGAGCGTCCGCACGTGCGCTTCGTCCGGCACGACGTCATCGAGCCGTTCGAGTGGGATGGCCCGCTGCATTACGTAATCCACGCGGCCGGCGTGGCAAGCCCGTTTTTCTACCGCGCCTATCCGCTGGAGACGCTTGCCGTATCGATCGGTGGCACGCGCAACCTGCTCGAGCTTGCGACTCGCACGCGTGCGCGTTTCACCTATTTCAGCTCGTCCGAGATCTACGGCGACCCGGATCCGAAGCACGTGCCGACGCCCGAGAGCTACCGCGGCTACGTTGCGAGCCGCGGACCGCGGGCGTGCTACGACGAAGGAAAGCGCGTCGGCGAGACGCTCGCCTACGTGTTTCACGAATCGTTCGGCACCGCTGCGGTCACCGTGCGGCCGTTCAACGTCTATGGCCCGGGGATGGCAGAGCGCGACTACCGCGTGCTGCCGAACTTCGCCAGCCGCATCAAGGCCGGAAAGCCGCTCCACGTCTACGGCTCCGGCGGGCAGACGAGGACGTTCTGCTATGTTGCCGATGCGATCACCGGGTTCATGCTGGCGACGCTGCGCGGTGTGCCGGGCGAGGTCTATAACATCGGTAATCCAGTGCCGGAACTTTCGGTTCTCGAGCTGGTGCGCTCGATCGAGCGCGTGCTCGGCAGGTCGCTCGCCTACGACGTGATCGAGTACCCGGATACGTATCCGGCCGACGAGCCGATGCGCCGCTGCCCCGACATCCGCAAGGCACGATTGCAGCTCGGCTATGATCCAGTCGTCGGCCTCGACGAAGGCCTGCGTCGGTTTCTCGCTTGGACAGATGCAACCTATAGCGGGGAGAGCTGACTCGGTGCGCGGGCTGCTGCGGCTTGGGCTCGTGGGCGTAGGGCGATGGGGCCGCAATTACATTCGGACGATTGGCGTACTGCCCGGGCTGGAGCTTTCCCGCGTCGCGAGCCGGAATCCAGAGACGAAGAGCCTGGTGCCGCCAGGCTGTGCAGTGGCCGCGGACTGGTGCCAAGTGATCTGCGCTGCTGAAGTGGACGCGGTAATCGTGGCAACCCCGCCCGCATCGCATGCTGAAATCGCGCTCGCCGCGATCGAAGCCGGCAAACCCGTCCTGGTAGAGAAGCCGCTGACGCTGGATGCCGGCTCGGCTGAGAGAATCGTCTTGGCTGCGCAAAGGAGATCGATTCTCGTCATGGTGGACCACGTGCATCTGTTTCATCCCGCGTATCGCGAGCTGAAGCATCGTGCGATGGCGCTCGGGCCGGTGCGCGCCGTGATCTCTCGGGCGGCGAACCGCGGTCCGTATCGTTCGGACGTCTCCGTGCTGTGGGATTGGGGCCCTCATGATGTAGCGATGTGCCTCGATCTGCTGGGAGCGGAACCGGAGACTGCGAGCGCAGAAACGCTCGAGCGTCGACCTGCGGGCGACGCCGTCGCCGAGCGGCTGCGCATCTCGTTGCGCTTTCCCGGCGACGTGCCGGCCGAGATCGAGTTGAGCACGCTCGATGAGCGCGAGCGAAGGTTCGAAGTGCGCTTCGGCTCGCAATCGCTGCGTTATGAGGATCCGCCGGTCCAATCGGTTGCCGAACGACCGCTTTCCCGCGCTGTCGCCGAGTTCACGCAGGCGGTCATCGGGGGCACGACCGCGCTCGATAGCGTGCGACTGGGCGCGGCGGTCGTCCGGACCCTCGAGCGCTGCGAAGCAAGTCTTGCCCCGAAGACGCCGTGAAGCTCTCGATCATCATTCCGGCGTACAACGAAGAATCGTCGATCGAGGAGATCGTGCGACGAGTCCGGCGCGCCGAAATCGCCGGGATCGAGCGCGAAATCGTCGTGGTCGACGATGCATCGAGGGATCGGACGGCGGAAATTGCGCGCGGCCTGGAAGGCATCCGCCTTGTG
>DASUMM010000080.1:0-4067 GCA_036277655.1 Burkholderiales bacterium
AGATTTGTTCCATCGCGACGCCCGCTCGCTCAGTTGCCACCACGTCAACGACATGTACGGTGAGGCCGAGCGCTTTCGCGAAATCGCGTCGCAGTTCGGTTTGTACAGACGTGACAAGCTTGGCCTGGAATGCAGGCGGCAGGAAGTCCCAAAGGATTCCAACGCGCTCAATGCCTGGCTTAGTATCTCGCAGGAGCTCGAGAAGCTTTCCCCAGACTCCCGTTCCAGCGTAGTTCGCGCTCCCTGTCACGTTCTTTCCGGGCCGGGCAAGGCTATGCGCCACTCCTCCCTCGACCGGATACCCGCTAACCCACATGACGATCGGAATCCTTTCCGTTAATCGTTGCGCGGCGGCCGCATATGCCTCGGTAGCTACCAGGATCAGATCGGGGGCCAAATCCACCATGCGATTTGCGGCCTTCTCAATCTCTGGCCCAAATTTGAATCCCGAATCCACCACTACGAATTCTTCTCCTTCCGTCCAGCCTTCCTCGCGCATCGCATCAACAAATTGCCCACGCCGCAGTTCCCCCAGGCTAGGAAGAAGTCCGATGCGAAAAGGGGGACGACTTTGCGCCGAGGCCTTGCGCGATGCTACGGGAGCAGCCACCGCAACAAGAGCGATTAGGAGCGCGCGACGGTTCACTCAATCACCCTATCGGGGCGCGCGAGCAGTATGGGTGGTATCGCTACGGTCTGAGGCGCTCTGCGCCTGGCCACTCTTAGGCTTCCTCCCCGCTCGGAGTCTACGCTCGCAGGCGCTTCGCCGGGTCCTGGCGATAGAAGTCGCGGAACAGTTCGTACAGCTGCGGGAATTCCTGCCGCAGCAGCAGCGGCGACTCGAAAAACGCTTCGCTTGCGACGGCGAAGAATTCCGATTCGTGCTCGGCTGCGTAAGGGTCGAGCGAGCTCGGCTCGCCGCGCTCGATCCGCCCGCAGAACCGCTCGAACTCGCGATCGAACACCGCAGCCCACGCTTCCCGCGCGGCGCGTGAAGCAAGCGGCGGCACGCCGTCGGCCTCGCCGTCGGCCATGTCGATCATGTGCGCGAACTCGTGAACGACGACGTTCACGCCGCCGTGCGCGACGCTGCCGGCTTCCCCAAGCGCGTCCCAGGAGAGCACCACCGGCCCGCCGGGCCACGATTCGCCGGCCAGCTCGTCGTCCCAGGTATGCACCACGCCGTCGTCGTCCGTCTCGGTGCGCTGCACGCGGAAATCCGCCGGATGCACGACGATGCCGACCCAGCCGTCGTAATACGCAAGACCCAGCTCGAGCACCGGCAGGCACGCTTGCAGTGCGATGGAAAGGCGATCGTCCTCCGAGAGCAGTGTCCCGCGCACGGCCGTGAATTCCTTCTCGGCGAGAAATACGATCGCCAGCGCTTTCAGCCGCGCGGTTTCGTCGTGCGAAAGGCCGGCGAGAAACGGCAGGCGCGCGAGCGCGCGCTGCCACATCCGCTCGTCGAGCGCATGGCGCTCGAGGATGCGTTTGCGTTTCCATTCGCGCAGCCAGCCCATCGCTGCGACATACAATACCGCATGGTTTCCGTCGTCCAGTTGCATCCGCAATCCGGCGCCGCCGCGGTCGATGCGCTTGCCGAAGGAATGGGTGCCGAGGGCCGCTCCCTTCTCGCGCGCGCCCTGGAATTCGCCGAGCCGCTCTACGCCGGGCAGGCGCTCGCCACCGGCGAGCCGGTATGGCCGCACGCGCTCGGCCTTGCCGCGAACCTCGCCTCCGCCGGGCTCGATCCGCAAGCGTGCGCCGCGGGCGTGCTGTTTGCGGCGCCTAAGCACCTCGGCGGGCTGGAGAAGCTCGAGCAGCACTTCGGCAAAGAGATTGCCGGTCTCGCGGGCGGCGTGGAAAAGCTCTATCGCCTGCGCGCAGCGACGCGGGGCAGCGCCGAGTCGCAGAACGAGATCCTGCGCAAGATGGTGCTCGGCATGGTCGAGGACGTGCGGGTCGTGCTGATCCGGCTTGCCTCGCGCACGCAGACGCTGCGCTGGTTTGCGAAGCACCCCTCCGAAGAACGCGCGTCGTACGCCCGCGAGACGCTCGACATCTACGCGCCGCTCGCCAATCGCCTGGGCGTATGGCAGCTCAAGTGGGAGCTGGAAGATCTTTCGTTCCGCTTTCTCGAGCCGGACCTGTACCGCCAGATCGCGAAGATGCTCGAGGAGACGCGGCTGGAGCGCGAGCAATACATCCGCGACGCAATGCGCACGCTGGAAGCGGCGCTGCGCGAGACCGGCGTGCAGGCCGAGATCGCCGGACGCCCGAAGCACATCTATTCGATCTGGAACAAGATGCGCACCAAGGGCCTGGAATTCTCGCGCGTGTACGACGTGCGCGCGCTGCGGGTGATCGTTCCGGCCACGCGCGACTGCTTTACCGCGCTCGGCGTCGTGCACGATCTCTGGCAGCCGGTGCCGAAGGAGTTCGACGACTACATTTCGCGACCGAAGGGCAACAACTACCAGTCGCTGCACACTGCGGTCATCGGTCCGGCGGGCAAGACCCTGGAAGTGCAGATCCGCACCGAGGAAATGCATCGGCAGGCGGAGTTCGGCATCGCCGCGCACTGGCGCTACAAGGAGCGCAGCAAGGCCGAGAGCGCCTTCGACGAAAAGATCGCCTGGCTGCGCCAGTTGCTGGCGTGGCGCGACGAGGTGGCCGGCAACTGGAGCGAGAAGACCCGCCAGGCCGCGCTCGACGACACGGTCTATGCGCTCACGCCGCAGGGCAAGGTGGTCGATCTGCCGGCCGGTGCGACGCCAGTCGATTTCGCCTACGCGCTGCATACCGATCTGGG
Source organism: Burkholderiales bacterium (assembly GCA_036277655.1). Classification (GTDB taxonomy): domain Bacteria; phylum Pseudomonadota; class Gammaproteobacteria; order Burkholderiales; family SG8-39; genus 2-02-FULL-66-14. Next base: position 2,813 of record DASUMM010000080.1, read on the forward strand.
GCATCGCTGTCGCGGCGCGAAGATCGATGGGCACATCGTTCCGCTCGACACACCGCTTGAAAACGGGCAGCGCGTCGAGATCGTCGTGGCCAAGACCGGCGGCCCTTCGCGCGACTGGCTCAACCTGGAAAAGGGGTTCCTCAAGAGCCATCGCGCGCGGCAGAAGGTGCGGCAATGGTTCAACGCGCAGGCGCTCTCCCAGACGATTGCCGATGGGCGTGCGATCGTGGAGCGCGAGGCGCGGCGCGAAGGAGCGCTGCAGGCGAGCATGGAAGCGCTTGCGGCGAAGCTCGGCCTTGCGAAGCCCGACGAGTTGTTTGCCGCGGTCGCGCGCGAGGAGGTAAATCTGCGCGAACTGCAGCAGGCGCTGCGCGCGCTCGCCGGCATTGCGGCGCCCGAAGCGCCGCCGGTCCAGACGCCGCGCGCCGGCAAGCCGAAGAACGCAGGCGCAAGCGGGATCCTGGTGGTCGGTCTCGACCGGCTGCTCACGCAACTCGCGAAGTGCTGCAAGCCCGTGCCGCCCGACCCGATCGGCGGCTTCGTCACCCGCGGGCGCGGCGTTTCGATCCACCGCGAGGATTGCCCGAGCCTGCGGCGCCTCGCCGATACGCTGCCCGAGCGCCTCATCGAGGCCACCTGGGGCGGGGCGCCCGGAGGCGCCTACACGGTGGAGATCGCGGTGACGGCGAACGACCGCCCGGGACTGCTGCGCGACATCGGCGACGCGCTTGCGCGGGAGCGCATCAACGTCACTGCCGTGCGCACGCAAAGCCGCGACGACTTTGCATCGATGCGCTTCACTTTCGACGTCAGCGACCTCGCGCAGCTGCGGCGAGCGGTGGCGAGCGTGAAGGAAGTCCACGGCGTCATTCGCGTGGCGCGCAACTGACGGAATAAGAAGCGCCGCGGGCCTGTTGACGGCTATCGCGCGACCCCATGCAGGAGCTCCTCCAGAATCCGGTCATCCAGTCGAGCGCCGCGCCGTTCCTCGTCGCGCTCGGCGTGGCTGCGCTGCTCTTCCCGCTGCGGCTCGCGGGCCTCGCGGCCGGTGCGGGGTTCTTCGGCACAGTGTGGATGATGGGCAATTTCGGCCTCGTTCCGCTGACCGCCACGCGCAAGATCGTCGTGCTCGCAGCGGCGGCGCCGGTGCTGGGAGTGCTGGCCGATCTCGCATTCAAGCCGACGCGGGCAACACCGCCGGTGCTCGGGATCGTCTTTGGCGCCGCCTCGGTCTGGGTGTTCTGGTCGGTCTTGT
>DASUMM010000081.1:0-5445 GCA_036277655.1 Burkholderiales bacterium
CGAGGAAGGCCCGCCGGCGCAGATCTTCCAGGCGCCGAGCCACGAGCGCACGCGCGCTTTCATCAGCCAGATCCAGCGCCATTGAGCGGCTGAGCGGCGCTTGTCGAACTGGGACCGCTTCGTCGAGACGTTCTTCAACGCCAAGGTGATGGCGAAGTACCTGCCGGACATCGCCTACGGCATGCTGATCACGCTCGAGCTGGCCGCGCTGGTGATCGTCAGCGGCATTGCCGCGGGATTGGCGCTCGCGCTGCTGCGCAGTCTCGGTTGGCGCCCGGTCAACCTGCTGATCGTCTTTGTCGTCGACCTGTTCCGTGCGCTGCCGCCGCTGGTCGTCATCGTCTTCATCTACTTCGGCTTGCCGGCGACCGGCTTGTCACCCTCCGGCTTCGTCTCGACGTGGCTGTCGCTCGCGCTGGTGCTGATGGCGTTCTCCGAGGAGATTTTCTGGGCGGGCATCACCTCGATCGCGCGGGGACAGTGGGAGGCGGCGCGCTCGACCGGACTGTCCTACGGCCAGACGCTGATGAACGTGGTGCTGCCGCAGGCAATCCGCCTCACCATTCCGCCGCTCACCAACCGCACCATCGCGATCACCAAGGGAACGGCGCTAGGCACCGTGGTGGCAGTGAGCGAGATCCTCGGCATGGCCTCCTCGGCGGTGTCGAACAGCTACAACCCCTCGCCGCTGACGCTCGGCGCGGGCGCCTACCTGATCCTGTTCTTCCCGATGGTGGTGTTCGGCCGTTGGCTCGAGACGCGCATGCGCTGGAAACGCTGAAAGCATGATCGAGACTTTCTTCAACCTCGGCATCATCGGCGCAGCCTGGAAAATCATCCTCGCCGGGCTTGGCAACACCGTGCTGCTGTCGATCGTGGTGGTGCCGCTTGGCCTCGCGGGCGGGCTGATCCTGAGCCTGCTTGCCGGCGTGCGCCATCCGTGGGTGCGCTGGCCGCTGATGGCCTGGGTCGACTTCTTTCGCGCCTTTCCGCCGCTCGTGCTTCTGATCTTCCTTTATGCCGGATTGCCGTTTGCGGGCCTGGAGCTCGGCGGCTTCGCCTGCGTGTGCATCGCGTTCTTCTTGAATACCGGTGCCTATTACGGCGAGATCCTGCGCGCGGGCATCGAGTCGATTCCGCAGGGCCAGATCGATGCGGCGAGAAGCACCGGCCTGGGCCGGCTGCAGACGATGCTTTTCGTGGTGCTGCCGCAGGCGGTGCGGAACGTGCTGCCCGACTTGCTCTCCAACACGCTCGAAGTCGTCAAGCTCACGTCGCTCGGCAGCGTGGTCGCGATGCCCGAGCTGCTCTTTCAGGCGCGGCAGGCGCAGAGCCTGACCTACAATCCGACGCCGATCGTGCTCGCGGCGCTCATCTATTTCGTGATGCTGTGGCCGCTGGTGCGGTTGCTGAGCCGGCTCGAGAACCGGGTCCTCGCGCGCGCGTAGCCAGTGAACCAGACCGAGCGCTTCTACAAGATTCACCAGCTGCTCGAAGGCGGCCGCAGCATTGCGTTCGTGAAGCTGCAGGAGGTGCTCGACATTTCGCGCGCGCAACTCAAGCGCGACCTCGCCTACATGCGCGACCGCTTGAATGCGCCAATCGAATACGACCGCGAAACGAACGGTTATCGCTTCGGCAAGCCGCGGCTGGGCCCGCGCTATGAGCTGCCGGGCTTGTGGTTCTCTGCGGAGGAGATTCATGCGCTTCTCACCATGCAGCATTTGCTGGAGAACCTGCAGCCCGGGCTGCTGACGCCGCACGTAAAGCCGCTCCTTGCGCGCTTTTCGGCGATCCTCGGTTCGGGGGACCACTCGCAGCAGGAGATCGCGCGGCGCGTTCGGGTGCTGCACCTCGCCGCGCGCGAGCTGAAGCACGAGCATTTCGCGCTGACGGCGCGGGCGACGATGAATCGCAAGCGCCTGCGGATCCGGCACTACAACCGCACGCAGGACCGCAAGACCGAAAGGATCGTCTCGCCGCAGCGTCTCGTGCACTATCGGGACAACTGGTACGTGGACGCCTACTGCCACCTGCGCGAAGACCTGCGCAGCTTCGCCATCGATGCCATCGAGGCCGCGGAGATGCTCGAGGAGCGGGCGAAGGACGTCCCGAAGGTCGAGCTCGACGAGTACCTGAAGAGCGGCTACGGCATCTTTGGCGGAAAAGACGTTGCGTGGGCGAAGCTGCGTTTCTCGCCGGTCGCCGCGCGCTGGGTCAGCTCACAGAGCTGGCATTCGAAGCAGAAGGGGGCCTTCGAAGCCGATGGCTCCTATCGGCTCGAGATTCCGTACTCGGACTACCGCGAACTGGTGATGGACATCCTGAAGTACGGCGCGGAGGTCGAAGTGCTGGAGCCGGAAGTTCTTCGCCGGCATGTGGCCGAGCAATTACGCGCCGCGGCAGGACGATACCTCTAGTGCATTTTCGTTTGCCTCGGCAGGCCGAGCGCATCGAGTTGCGCTAGCGCCGCGGCGGGGGCGAGCGTGTCGCGCACGTAGCGCAGCACTTCCGCGTCCGTGATGAAGCCCGCGGAGCTCCGCGCGCTGAGCAGCGCCGAGGGCTCCTGCGGACGCGAGATCACGAACCCCTGCACATAATCGATGCCGGCCTGCACGAGCGCTTCCACGGTGGCGCAGTCCTCGGCCCATTCGGCGATCGTCTGCATGCCGAGGTTGCGAGCGAGCTCGACGATCGCTTCGACGATCGCGAGGTTCGAGGGATGGGCGTTGACGTTGACGATCAGGCTGCCGTCGATCTTCAGTGCATCTGCCGGCAGACCGCGGAGGTAGGAAAACGACGTGTAGCCGGCGCCGAAATCGTCCAGCGCCACCTTCGCGCCGCAGCTGCGCACGCGGTCGACGAAGCGGCGGGTGTTCGCCAGGTCGTGCAGGGCGACACTCTCGGTGATCTCGATGCACAGGCAGGCGGCGGCGCGCGGGCATTCGGCGAGCATCGCGAATGCATCCTGGATGAACCGCTCGTCGTTCAGCGACGCGCCGGAAAGGTTCATCGTCACGAAGCGCGTCGCGGCGAGCGCGGCATGATGTCGCTCGAGCCAGCCGAGCGTATTGGCTAGGACCCAGCGGTCGATGACTGCGGCGCGGCCGTTGTTTTCCGCCGCCGCCATCAGCGGGCCGCCGCCGGTGATCGTGCCGTCGGGGTCGCGCATGCGTACCAGAACTTCGCACGTGAGAGAGTCGTACGGTGCGCGCACCGAAAGGATCGGTTGCATCATCAGGAACAGTCCTTCCGGCGCATCGCCGCTCCCCAGGCGCGCGACGAGCTTCAGCTCCTGTGCGCGCTCGTGGAACACGCTTGCGTCACGGTCGTAGACCACCAGGCCCGAATGCGCCCCGGTCTTCGCGACGCGGCAGGCCCGATCGGCCACGGCGATCGCATCCTTCACCGGCACCCGGTCCGTCACATCCACCAGCCCGATGGAGGCCTTGACCTGGAACGCTTTGTCGCCGGTCTGAAAGGCGACCGAGCCGATCGCGTCGACGATCGCGCGGCAGATGGCCGCCGCGGCCCCGATCGGAGCGCCGCGAAACACAATCAGGAATTCATCGCCGCCGATGCGTCCCAGAATGCTGCCTTCGGCGAGCAGGCCTTCGATGCGACGGCACACTTGCTGCAGCACATCGTCGCCCGCGACGTGTCCGAAGAGGTCATTGATCAGCTTGAAGCGGTCGAGGTCCAGGTACGCAACCGCCAGCGGCCGTCCCTGCGCGGCCTGCGCTTTTGCGTCCTCAATGACCGCCTCGACGCCTCGGCGATTCAGCACGCCGGTCAGCGGATCGTGCTGGGCCAGGAACTTGAGCCTCTCGGTAGCCCGGTAGCGCTCGGTCACGTCCTGCAGCGAACCTTCGATCTTGTCGCCGGTAAGCGAGGTTTTGACGTGATACCACCTGGGTTCGCCGGACGCAGCCGCGCTTCGCATCTCCATCTCGCCGCCCTTTGCGCGCCGCAGCAGCTCCGCCAGCCGATCCCACGAGCCGGCCTCGAAGTACTCGCGCCAGTGATGCTTCGCTGCGCGTTCCGGATCGATTCCGAGCATCGCGCCGAGCGCCGGGTTCGCCCGCTCGAAAGAACCGTCTGCCGCCAAAGTGAACAGCCCGATCGGGAGCGCGTCATAGGTGCTCTTGAGCTCGTTCTGCGCCTGCACCCGCTCGACGCGTTCCTGGCGCATCTGCTCTGCAATCGCCAGCGCGGCGAGCAGACAGGAGAAAAGCGCCGCGGTAACGTTGTTCACCGCCCCGATCAGCCCCTTCAAGCCGAGCGCGGCAGCGATCACCTCGTAAAAACTCGCCACCAGCACGATTCCGAGCGAGGCCGCGTACCACATTGCGACCAGGGACCGGGTGACGTGCAGGATGCGGACCAGGTAGAAAGCGATGACGGCAATCCCCGCACCTACCGAGACCCAGACGACGGGCAGGAAGCGCCCGTAGGGGAGGGTCAGCGCCGCCACCACTACGACCAGGCAGGACCACTGCGCGAGGGCGAGGGGCCAGCCGGCGCCCAGCCGTCGAAGGTCGTCGCGAAACAATCGCGCGAACAGGGCGTAAGTGAGAGTGAAGTACGCCGCGACGGTGATCTTGCGCGTGGTCAGGATCCAATCCGGCGGAATCGTGCGGCCGAGCCACTGCGTGTCCCAGCCTGCCGAGATCGCGCCGAGCCGCAAGCTGGCGAGCAGCCATGTGGCGAAAAGCACGTACAGCCACTCGCGGTTGACCATCGCGGTGACGAGAACGAAAAGAGAAAGCACCAGCAGCCCGCCTTCGAGCAACCCGGCGTTGCGGTGGAAGTCGCGGATCGACGCCTCGAGCTGCGCATCGGGCCACTGAACCGCGCTGATGCGGGCAGGGCCTGCGAAAGTCCCCCGGCACAACACCGGTATCGGAGCGTCGCGCGAATCGAATTCGATCGCGAATCCGGCCTTTGCCGGCCGGATATGGCCGCTGGCAGCGGTCCGATCGGCGTGCCCGAGCGGCTGCAGCGTGGCACCGTTCCAGCATTCGACCTGCCGCGCATGGCGCGACGGCAGCTCCACATCGATGCGGCCGGGCTGCGCCATCGCCTCCGCGCGGAACGCGAACCAGAACGGTGCTTCGGAGAGCTTCGTGTCCTGGTGCGTCACGCGCGGCGCATCGCGCAGCGCAGCTGCGGCCTCGCGAGGGCCTAGCGAAGCCTTCGGATCCTCCAGGGCGGCCAGCGAAAGCGCCAGGGAGTCGCGGGCCTCGTAATGGCTATCCCACGCGAACAGCGCCGTGAGCGTGACGGCCAGAATGACAAGAGGTACCCCGTACACCGAGAGCGCATAGATCCACGCGTCGATGATCGAGTGAAACCCCGGCCGTCCCACCAAGTGCGATGCCCGCGGAGGCCGCACGAACTCCCTCCAATTTTCCCCACCCCCTGCGGCCGCTAACTGGCGTATGC
>DASUMM010000082.1:0-3453 GCA_036277655.1 Burkholderiales bacterium
GCGAGGGTCGCCACGGCGAGGTACAGACCCTTGATGCGCAGGCTGGGAACGCCGAACAGCATCCCCATTGCGGCCGCAATCAGGCCGGCCAGCAGCAGCACGATCAGGAAATTGAGCTGCGGCAGGCGCAGCACCAGGTTATAGGCGGCGTAGGCGCCGACCGCCATGAACGCCGCATGCCCGATCGAGATCTGGCCGCAATAGCCGACCAGCAGGTTCAACCCGATCGCGGCGAGCGTCAGGATCAGAAACGGAATCAGGATCGAAAGAAAAAGGTAGTCGCTCGCGAGGAACGGCACCGCGAGGAACGCAAACAGCACCAGCGCGAACATCACCCAGCGGTCCTGCGCGATCGGCAGCATCTGCAGGTCTGCGGCGTAGGTCGACTTGAACTGGCCGTTTTCGCGATAGAACATGGCTTAGACCCTGTCGATGTGCTTTTCGCCGAACAGGCCCTCGGGCCTCACCAGCAGGAAGAGGAGCGCCAGCACGTAGGCGAACCAGTTCTCGATCCCGCCGCCGGCGAGGTCGAACATCTTCACCATCACCGGGCCGAGGAACACTTCCGCCATCTTCTCGCCGACGCCGATGATGAGGCCGCCGATGATCGCGCCGTTCACCGAGGTGAAGCCGCCGAGGATCACCACCGGCAGCGCCTTCAGCGCCACCTGCGACACCGAGAACTGCACGCCGAGCTTGGCGCCCCACAGGATGCCGGCAACCAGCGCCACGAGGCCGGCGATCGACCAGACGATCACCCAGATGCGGTTGAGCGGAATGCCGATCGACTGCGCGGCCTGGTGGTCGTCCGCCACCGCGCGCAGCGCACGCCCGGTCGAGGTCTTCTGGAAAAAAATCGACAATGCGGTGACCAGGAGCGCCGCGACGAGCGCGGCGACGAAGTCCTCCTTGTTCACCAGAATGCCGCCCTGGAACACGCCGTCCAGAATCATCACCGGCTCCTTGGCGATGCCCAGCTCGATCGAGTAGATGTCGCTGCCCCACACCGTCTGGCCGAAGCCGTCAAGGAAGTAGGTGACGCCGAGCGTCGCCATCAGCAGCGCCACGCCTTCCTGGTTGACGAGCGGACGCAGCACCAGCCGCTCGATCAGCCACGCGAGCACGATCATGATTGCGAATGCGAGCAGGATCGCCAGCGCAAGCGGCATTCGCTCCGACAGGCGCGCCACCGCGAGCGCCGCGAAAAGCACCATCGCGCCCTGCGCAAAATTGAAGACGCCGGAAGCCTTGAAGATGAGCGCAAACCCCATCGCGACCAGCGAATAGAGCACTCCCGCCATCAGTCCGCCGAGCAGCACCTCGACGTAGAAACCGGGCGGCGAGGCTTTCGTCGCGAGCGGCAACAGGAGCCCGACGAGCAGCACCGCAATGAGCAGCATCACCGGCCAGTTCCTGCGCAGCATGGCTAGTGGCCCACTCCGAGGTAGGCCTGGATCACGGCCGGATTGGCGCGCACCTCGTCGGGCGTGCCGTCGCCGATCTTCTTGCCGTAGTCGAGCACCACGACACGATCGGAGATGTCCATCACGACGCCCATGTCGTGCTCGATCAGCACGATCGTGGTACCGAACTGGTCGTTGACGTCGAGGATAAAGCGGCACATGTCCTGCTTCTCCTCGACGTTCATGCCCGCCATCGGCTCATCGAGCAGCAGCACGCGCGGCTCCATCGCGAGCGCGCGCGCGAGGTCGACGCGTTTCTGCAGGCCGTAGGGCAGGCGCCCAACCGGCGTCTTGCGGTAGGCCTGGATCTCCAGGAAGTCGATGATGTTCTCCACCACGGTGCGATGCTCGATCTCCTCGCGCAGCGCAGGCCCGATCCGCAGCGCCTGCGCGAGCAGGTTCGAGTGCATCTTCAGGTTGCGGCCCGTCATGATGTTCTCGAGTACCGTCATGCCTTTGAAGAGCGCCAGGTTCTGGAACGTGCGCGCGATGCCGCTTTGCGCCACTTCATGCGAATCCATGTCGTGGTACGTGCGGCCGAGGTAGCGGATGGTGCCCTGCTGCGGGTGGTAGACCCCATTGATCACGTTCAGCATCGAGCTTTTGCCGGCGCCGTTCGGGCCGATGATGGCGCGGATCTCGTGCTCGCGAACGTCGAACGAAACTTCCGAGAGCGCACGCACCCCGCCGAACGAGAGCGACACGCCCTCGACCGCAAGGATCGGCTCGCCAATGCGGCTCGAGCGCGAGGCTTCGCGCAACGTGCCTTCCGGAAGCTCGCTTTCCTGCATCGGCGCTAGGCCGCCTTCCTGGCAGCGGCGGCCGCGAATACCTTCGCGTCGCGCACCTTCAGGTCCGCCGACACCATGCCGGTGCGGCCGTCCTCGTAGCGCACCTGCGCTTCGATATGCGCCACCTTCGCGCCACCGTACAGCGCATCGACCAGGCTCGAGTACTTCTCGCCGATGTAGCCCCGGCGCACCTTGCGGGTGCGCGTAAGCTCGCCATCGTCCGGATCGAGCTCCTTGTGCAGCACGAGGAACCGGTGGATCTGCGAGCCGGCGAGCTCCGGCTCGGCGGAAAGGTCGGCGTTCACTTTCTCCACGCACTCCCGGATCAGGTCGTACACCTCGTCGCGCGAGGCGAGGTCGACGTAGCCTGCGTACGGCAGGTTGCGCTTCTCGGCCCAGTTGCCGACCGCCGCCATGTCCATGTTGATGAAGGCGCAGACGCGGTCGCGGCCATCACCGAACGCCACCGCTTCCTTGATGTAGGGGAAGAACTTGAGCTTGTTCTCGAGATATTTCGGCGCAAACAGCGTCCCGTCGGCGAGATGCCCGACGTCCTTCACGCGATCGATGATCTTCAGGTGCCCGTCGGCGTCGACGAAACCGGCGTCGCCGGTGTGGAACCAGCCCTGCGGGTCCTTCGCCTGCATCGTCGCCTGCGGGTTCTTGTAGTACTCCTTGAAGAGCCCGGGCGAGCGGATCAGGAGCTCGCGCTCCGGCGTAAAGCGCAGCTCCACGCCTTTCACCGCCGGGCCGACGGTGTCTGCCTTCACCTGCCCGTTCGGCTGGATGCAGACGAACACGCTCGTCTCGGTCGAGCCGTAGAGCTGCTTCAGGTTGATGCCGATCGAGCGGTAGAAGCGAAACAAGTCCGGACCGATCGCTTCGCCTGCGGTATAGGCGATGCGCACGCGGCTCATGCCGAGCACGTTGCGCAAAGGGCCGTACACGAGCATGTCGCCGAGGCGGTAAACCAGCCGGTCGAGCGCTCCTACCGGCTTTCCATCGAGGAGCGCGCCACCGACGCGCAGCGCGAGCTCCATGAAGCGCCGATAGAGCCAGCGCTTTGCGTTGCTTGCGTCCTCCATGCGGATCGTCACTTGCGTGAGCAGCGCTTCGAAGACCGCCGGCGGCCCGAAGTAGTAGGTCGGGCCGATCTCCCGCAGATCGGTCATCACGGTCTCCGCGGACTCCGGGCAGCA
>DASUMM010000083.1:0-16025 GCA_036277655.1 Burkholderiales bacterium
CGGCGCAGCGCATGTTCGATGCGCTGAAGGACAAGACCGGCACCAAGATCATCGGCATCATCTGGGCGGGCGCGCACCCGCTTGCCAAGATTGCCGATCTGAAGCCGGAGCGCTACGGCATCCAGCTCGCGCCCGGCGGCAACATCCTGCCGGTCATGAAGGGCTGGAAGCAGTTCGCCGGCATCGAGGGCGCGGTGTACTACTACTACGGCTTTCCGAAGAACAAGGTGAACGACTGGCTGGTCGCCGAGCACAAGAAGCGTTTCGCCGGCACGCCGCCCGACTTCTTCACCGCCGGCGGCATGGCGGCAGGCATCGCGATCGTCGAGGCGATCAAGAAGGCCGGCAGCACCGACACCGAGAAGCTGATCGCGGCCACGGAAGGCCTCACCTTCGACACGCCGAAGGGTCCGATGACGTTCCGCAAGGAAGACCATCAGGCGCAGCAGGCGATGTATCACTTCCGCATCAAGAAGAACCAGGCCGACGAGTGGGATCTGCTGGAGCTCGTGCGCGAGATTCCGGCGAAGGACATCCCGCTTCCGGTCCGTAACAAGCGCTGATACGGCAACCGACGGATCCCGCCCGCAAACCTGAAGCGGGCGGAACTCCATGGCCGAGCATCCGGTCCTCGAGACGCGCGACCTGACGATCCGCTTCGGCGGCCATGTCGCGGTGGATGCGGTGAGCTGCCGGTTCTTCCCGGGCACGCTTACGGCGATCGTCGGCCCGAACGGCGCCGGCAAGACGACGTACTTCAACCTGATCTCCGGGCAGCTGCCGGCGAGCGGCGGGCAGGTGCTGCTCTACGGCGAAGACGTCACCCGCAGTCCCGCGCCGTTGCGCACCCGCAAGGGCATGGGCCGCGCCTTCCAGCTGACGAACCTGTTTCCCTTTCTCACGGTGCTGGAGAACGTGCGGCTTGCCGTGCAGGCGCGCGCGGGAATGGGACTGAATCTTTTCTCGATGTGGAGCCGCCACGTCGAGCTGATCGAGCGCGCCGAGCAGTACCTCGAGCGCGTCGCTCTCGGCGAGCGCGCGCAGACGCTCGCTTCGGAGCTTTCGCACGGCGACCAGCGCAAGCTCGAAGTGGCGATCCTGCTCGCGCTGGAGCCCGAGATCTTCATGTTCGACGAGCCGACCGCCGGCATGAGCGTCGACGAGGTGCCGGTGATTCTCGACCTGATCCACGAGATCAAGGCGCAAAAGGACAAGACGATCCTGCTCGTCGAGCACAAGATGGACGTCGTGCGGTCGCTGGCCGACCGCATCATCGTGCTGCACCAGGGCGCGCTGGTCGCCGACGGCGCACCCGCCGAAGTGATCGCTTCGCCGATCGTGCAGGAAGCCTATCTCGGGGTGGCGGGCCATGGCTGACGCGCTGCTCGCGCTCGCCGGCGTGCACACGCACATCGGCCACTACCACATTCTGCAGGGCGTAGATTTCGCCGTGCCGCGCGGCGAACTGACGATGCTCCTTGGCCGCAACGGCGCAGGCAAGACGACGACACTTCGCACGATCATGGGCCTGTGGCCGGCCTCCGCCGGCTCGATCCATTTCGACGGCGCCGACATCGCGCGCCGGCCGACGCCCTCCATCGCCGAACTCGGCATCGCGTACGTCCCCGAGTCGATGGGAATCTTCGCCGGCCTGACGGTGCAGGAAAACCTGCTGCTCGCCGCGCGCAGCGGGCCGCTCGACGATGCGCGGCTCGAGTGGATCTTTCGCTTCTTCCCGGCCATGAAGAAGTTCTGGTTCCTGCCGGCGGGGCTGCTCTCGGGCGGCCAGAAGCAGATGCTCTCCATCTCGCGCTCGATCGTCGAGCCGCGCAAGCTGATTCTGGTCGATGAGCCGACGAAGGGGCTCGCGCCGTCGATCATCAACAACCTGATCGAGGCGTTCCGCGAGTTGAAGAAGACCGAAACCACGATCCTGATGGTCGAGCAGAACTTCCATGCCGCACGCTCGCTCGGCGACGCAGTGGTGGTGATGGATTCCGGACGCATCGTGCATTCCGGCCGCATGGCGGAACTTGCCGCCGACGAAGCGCTGCAGACGCGCCTGCTCGGCCTTTCGCTCGAGGTCCACCAGTGAGCGCGCAACCCGCGCAAGCCGACGCGCTGCCGCAGGCGCGCACCGACTTCATCCCGGTGCTGATCGTGGTCGGCATTGCGCTCGGCGCATTCGCGCTGATCGGCAGCGCATCGACCTGGGTCACGCTGACCGTCGCCGGCCTCGCCATGGGGCTGCTGATCTTCATCATGGCTTCCGGCCTGACGCTCGTGTTCGGCCTCATGGACGTGATGAACTTTGCGCACGGGCTCTTCATCGCCATCGGCGCCTATGTCGCCGTTTCGGTCCTCCGGATCTTCGGCGCCGCGGCAGGCGCCGACAGTTTCGCGGCGAACCTGGCGGCGATTGCGCCGGCGCTGCTGGCGGCGACCGTCGTGGCGGGATTGCTCGGCCTTTTCTTCGAGCGCGTGATCATCCGGCCGGTGTACGGCCAGCACCTGAAGCAGATCCTGATCACCACCGGCGGCATGATCGTCGCCGAGCAGCTGATCCACGTGATCTGGGGTCCCGACCAGCTGCCGCTGCTGCGCCCGCCGACGTTGCGCGGTGCGTTCCTGATCGGCGATATCGCGCTCGAAAAATTCCGCCTCGCCGCGGTCGTGATCGGCCTGGCGATCTTCGCTGCGCTCGCGCTGATCCTGAACCGGACCAAGATCGGGCTCCTGATCCGCGCCGGCGTGGAGAACAAGGAGATGGTCGAGGCGATGGGCTATCGGATCCGGCGGCTGTTCGTCGCGGTATTCGTCGCCGGCGCCGCGCTGGCGGGCCTCGGCGGCGCGCTGTGGGGCATGTACCAGGAGAGCGTCACGGTGCTGATCGGCGCGCACATGATGGTGCTGATCTTCATCGTCATCATCATCGGCGGCCTCGGCTCGGTCGGCGGCTGCTTCGTCGGCGCGCTGCTGGTCGGGCTGGTCGCGAACTACGTCGGCTATCTCTCGCCGAAGATCGCGCTCGGCTCGAACATTCTGCTGATGGTGATCGTCCTGCTGTGGCGTCCGCAGGGCCTCTATCCGATGAGCAAGCAATGATCGAGACGGTGCTCTCGGGCGACCGGCCGCGCAGCAGGATCCTCGCGGTGATCCTGGCCGCGATCCTCGTCTGCCTGGCCGCGGCGCCCTTCCTCTTCCCGGGCACGCGCGCGCTCGATGTTGCGGCAAAGGTCTGCGTATTCGTGCTGCTCGTCGCAAGCTACGACCTGCTGCTCGGCTATACCGGCATCGTCTCGTTCGCGCACACGATGTTCTTCGGCATCGGCGGCTACGGCATCGCGATCGCCACCACGCGCATGGATCCGACCTGGACCGCGATCGTCGTCGGCACGCTCTGCGCGCTCGGCGTCTCGCTCCTCCTTTCGTTCCTGATCGGGCTTTTTTCGCTGCGGGTGAAGGCGATCTTCTTTGCCATGATCACTCTCGCAGTGGCTTCGTTCTTCGCGATCCTGGCATCTCAGCTCTCCAACATCACCGGCGGCGAGGACGGCATCACCTTCAAGGTTCCCGAGCTGCTGCGCCCGGCGACGCGCCTGCTCGAGGAGCCGTTTGCCGGCGTGGTGATCGGCGGGCGATTCGTGACGTACTACCTGGTGTTCGTCGCGTCGCTGGCACTTTTTCTTGCGCTGCTGCGCACCGTCAATTCGCCGTTCGGCCGCGTGCTGCTGGCGATCCGCGAGAACGATTTCCGCGCCGAGGCGCTCGGCTATCGCACGGTGATCTACCGCACCATCGCCAATTGCCTGGGCGCCGCAATCGCCACGCTCGCCGGCGTGCTGTATGCGCTGTGGCTGCGCTACACGGGACCGAACACCACGCTCGACTTCGCGATCATGATCGACATCCTGCTGATGGTGGTGATCGGCGGCATGGGAACCATGTACGGCGCGGCGCTGGGCGCAACGATCTTCGTCGTCGCGCAGAATTACCTGCAGGACCTGATGAAGCTCGCGAGCGAAGCGGCGAAGGGCATCCCGCTCGTTCCGGACCTGCTGCATCCGGACCGGTGGCTGCTCTGGTTCGGCGTGCTGTTCGTGCTCTCGGTGTATTACTTCCCGCGCGGCATCGTGGGACAGCTGCGGGCGTGGCGCGCATGAGCTTCGCGTCGAAATACCTGGTCTGCGAAGGCCGCGAGATCCACTACACCGAATGGGGCGCGGGCAATGCAGACGCGTTGATCGCCTGGCATGGCCTTGCGCGCACCGGCCGCGACATGGACGAGATGGCCGCGCACCTCGCGCCGCGCTACCGCGTGATCTGCCCGGACACGATCGGTCGCGGGCTTTCGCAATGGAGCCCGGCGCCGGAGAAGGAGTACAGCCTTGCGTTCTATGCCCGGCTAGCCGTCTCGCTCGCCGATCAGCTCGGGCTTGGCGCTTTCCACTGGCTCGGCACGTCGATGGGCGGCGCGCTGGGGATTCACCTTGCGGCCGGGCCGCTCAAGGGACGCATTCGCCGTCTCGTGCTGAACGACATCGGGCCGAAGCTCGGCGAAAGCGCGGTGGCGCGAATCCGCCAGTACGCCGGCAACCCGGCGCAGTTCGAGCGCGTGGGAGAGCTGGAGCAGTATTTCCGCACGATCTACAAGCCGTACGGCTGGCTTTCGGACGAGCAGTGGCGCCGGCTGACCGAGACTTCGGTGCGCCGCACCGCGGACGGCAAGGTCACGCCGCACTACGATCCGAAGATGGTGCTGCAGTTCGAGTGCCACCCGAACGACTACGACCAGTGGGACGCGTGGGATGCCATCGACGTGCCGACGCTTGTGTTGCGCGGCGAAACCTCCGACCTGCTGCTCGCCGAGACCGCCGACGAGATGCGCAAGCGTGGCCCGCGCGCAGTGGTGGTCACCATCCCGGGCTGCGGTCACGCACCGGCGCTCAACGTGCCCGAGCAACTCGGGCTGGTCGAGCGATTCCTGAACGGACGGTAAAGCCGGGCGCGACTACGCGGAGTAGCCGACGACTTTCTGGCGCTGCTCGCCCAGGCCCTGGATGCCGAGCGTCATCACGTCGCCCGGCTTCAGGAACACCGGGCTCGGCTTGATTCCCATCCCCACTCCGGGCGGCGTGCCGGTGGTGATGATGTCGCCCGGATTGAGCGTCATGTACTGGCTCACGTGCGCGATGATTTTCGCCACGCTGAAGATCATCGTGCGCGTATTGCCGCTCTGCATGCGCTTGCCGTTCAGGTCGAGCCACAGGTCGAGCGTCTGCGGGTCGGTGATTTCATCGGTCGTCACCAGCCACGGCCCGATGGGGCCGGCGGTGTCGAATCCCTTCCCCTTGTCCCACTGGCTGGTGGCCTGCTGGAAGCTGCGCTCGGAGACGTCGTTGACGACGCAATAGCCGGCGACGTGCTCGAGCGCTTTTTCCTCGGCGACGTATTGCGCCTTGGTGCCGATCACGACGCCCAGCTCGACTTCCCAATCGAGCTTGGTCGAGTGCTTCGGCTGGATCACGTCGTCGCTCGGGCCGTTGATGCAGGTGGTCGCCTTCATGAACACCACCGGCTCGGACGGCACCGGCAGGTTCGCCTCCTTGGCGTGGTCGCTGTAGTTGAGGCCGATGGCGACGAACTTGCCGATGCCGACGTAAGGCACGCCGAAGCGCGGGTGGTTCGCCACCAGCGGCAGCGTATCCGGCTTGATGCGCGTGAGCATCTTCAGCCCGCGCGGCGCAAGCTCGTGCGGGCCGATGGTGTCGATGATCTTGGAGAGGTCGCGCAGCCGCCCCTCGCTGTCGATCATGCCGGGCTTTTCGTATCCGTTCTTGCCGTAGCGACAAAGCTTCATATCGTCATCCCCCCGTCAATCGAATACAGATTCCCCGTCGCGAACAGCGATTCGTCGGAGGCGAGGAACACCAGGATTCCGGTGATGTCCTCCACCGTGCCGAGCCGGCCCATCGGCTGGCGGGCAATGAAGTCCTTCTCCGCCTGGACCGGATCCGGGAACGCAGCGATGCGCTGGCGCAGCGACGGCGTGTCGACCGTGCCCGGTCCGATCGCATTGCAGCGAATGCCCTGCTTCACGTAGTCGGCCGCGATCGCCTTGGTGAGGCCTACTACTGCCGCTTTCGTCGCCCCGTAGACGAAGCGGTTCGGCAAGCCCTTCACGCTGGAAGCGATGGATGCCATGTTGATGATGGAGCCGCGGCCCTTCTTCAGCATCCCCGGGAGAAATGCGCGCGTCACCAGGTACATCGATTTCACGTTCAGATTGAAGCTGAAATCCCAGTCCTTCGGCGTGCAGTCGAGGATCGTGCCGTGATGCACGAACCCGGCGCAGTTGAAAAGCACGTCGATCGCGCCTGCCTCACCGGCAATGCGCGCGATCGCCGCCTCGTCGGTGACATCGAGTACTCGTGTGCGGATGCCGTCCTTGCCTTCGAGCGCGGAGAGCGCCTGCGCGTTGATGTCGGTCGCCCACACCTCGGCTCCTTCGCGCGCGAATGCGAGCGCCGCGGCACGCCCGATGCCCTGACCCGCCGCGGTCACGAACGCGGCCTTGCCTGCGAGCCTGCCTGTCATGCGGGAGTCTTTTTTTGCGACCGGTGAGTGGGACGCAAATTATAGCTTGAGCCAGTTGCGCACGCGTGCGTGCGACAGGACTTCCGGATTGACGACAAAGCGCGGGCGCTCGCCGCGATGCACCGCTGCAATCGCGCCGATCGCCGTGCGCGCGATATTGCGAAACAGCTCGTCGGTCCACGCAAGCGAATGCGGCGCGACGATGACATTGTCGAGCGCGAGGAGCGGATTCGTCTTCGGCGTCGGCTCCTCCTCAAAGACGTCGAGCGCCGCGCCCGCGATGCGCCGAGCCTTCAGCGCTTCGTAGAGCGCCGGCTCGTCGACGACCGGACCGCGCGCCACGTTGATCAGGTAGGCGCCCGGTTTCATGCGCGAAAGCGTGCGCGCATTGATCAGGTGGCGCGTCTCTTCGTTCAGCAGGCAAGTGACGACGACGAAGTCCGATTCCGCCATCAGTTGCTCGAGCGGGAGCTTGCGGGCGCCGACGTATCCCAGATCCAGCTCGTCGACGTACGGGTCGGCGGCAAGGAGCTTCAGGTCGAATACGCGCGCCATGCGCAGCAGTTCCTTGCCGATGCCGCCTGCGCCGACCACGCCGAGCGTGCGCCCGGTAAGGCCCATGCCCATGTAGTCGACCCGGTCGTTCCAGCGGCCGTCGCGCGTGATGCGATCCTTGGCAAGCAGGTGATGCGCGAGCGCAAGCATGAGGCTGAGCGCCATCGTCGCCACAGGTCTCGTCACTGCGTTCGGCGTGTTGCAGACGAGCACGCCGGCGCGTGACATCGCGGCGACGTCGACGCTGTCGTAGCCGACGCCATGGCGCGACACGACCTTCAGGCGTAGGTCCGAGCCCGCCACTGCTGCGGCCGGAACCCGCGGCGAATTGATGTAGATCGCGTCGAACGCCGCCCCATGATCGGCGGTGATTTCCCGAATGCCTTGCGGCAGCCACTCCCATTGCAGGCCGGGAGCTTCGTCGAGCGTGCGCAGCGGCTCGGGCCCGCACACCGGCTGGCCGCGCGAATCCAGGATGTCGCTCGTTATGCCGACCTTGAAGATCCCGTCCATCTAGCCCTTCTGCGCTGCGCCGCGCATCGACGCGATTGCGGCCTGCAGCGCCGCCTGCAGGATTCCCTGGTCGGTGCCGGTGGCGATCATGCGAAACCCGTGGCGCAGGTACTCGGCGCCGAGCGCCGCGTCCGCCGCCATGTAGCCCGCCGCTTTGCCGTGCTTCTTCGCCGCACCGACGATCCGCTCGAGCGCATCTTGATAGGTGGGATGGGAAAAATCGCCGGGGATGCCGAGGAAATTGGTGAGATCGAAGTGACCGAGCCACAGCGCGTCCACGCCGGGCGTGGCGGCGATTTCCTCCACCTCCGCGAGCCCTTCGCGCGTCTCGATCATCGCGAGCACCAGCGTGCGCTCGTGGATCATGCGCATCTTTTCGCGCACGTCGCCCGGCTCGAAGTCGTCGTGCGCGAAGCCGAATGCCGCACCCCGCCTGCCTTGCGGCGGATAGCGCGTGCAAGAAACAATGAAGCGTGCCTGCTCGGCGCTCGCGACGAGCGGCACCATGATGCCGAGCGCGCCGCAATCCAGAGCGCGGGCGATGAAGTCGTATTCGGCCGCCGGAACCCGCACGAGCGGCACGACGCCGAGCGCCCGGCAGAGGGCAAACTGCGATTTGAGCGTCTCGAACGACGCGCCCGTATGCTCCATGCAATACAGCGCGAAGTCGGCCCCCGCGTTCTTCAGCAACCGCGGCATCGCCGGCGTGAAGAACTCGAAGATCATCGAGCCAAATGCATGCCCACCCGCAGCGAGCGACTGCTTGACCGGGTTTGCGCGCATGGCGGCTAGATCGCGGCTTCGGTCTTCGCGTCGAAGAAGTGCACGCGCTGCGGATCGAGAGCCATGCGAACCGGCTCGTGCGCCTTCAGGCGCACGCCCGGGTCGACGCGCGCCACCATCGGCGCGCCGCCGGCGCGGAAATTGACAAGGATCTCGTTGCCGAGCGGCTCGAGCACATCGACGCTCGTCTGCAACGTGAACTCGGGCGCATCGGATCCGTTCGCGAGGTGCAGCGCCTCGGGTCGCACGCCAAGCGTCAGGCGGCTGCCGAGCCGCGCGCGCATCGCTTCGGCGAACTGCGGCGGCACCTTCAGGCGCAATCCTTCGGCGCTCGCCCAGGCGGCGCCGCCGGACTCCGAGATCGTCACGTCGACGAAGTTCATCGACGGCGAGCCGATGAAGCCGGCGACGAACCGGTTGGCCGGCCGGCCGTAGAGCTCGAGCGGCTCGCCCACCTGCTGCACCCAGCCGTCCTTCATCACCACCACCCGGTCGCCGAGCGTCATCGCCTCCACCTGGTCGTGCGTGACGTAGATCGCGGTCGTCTCGAGGCGCTCGTGCAGGCGCTTCAGTTCCACGCGCATCTGCACGCGCAGCTTGGCATCGAGGTTCGACAGCGGCTCGTCGAACAGGAATACTTCCGGGTGGCGCACGATCGCGCGCCCCACGGCAACGCGCTGGCGCTGCCCTCCGGAAAGCTGCCGTGGCTTGCGCTCAAGCAGGCTCTGGATGCCGAGGATGCCTGCGGCTTCGCGCACGCGCGTTTCGATCTCGGTCTTCGGATACTTGCGCATCTGCAAGCCGAACGCCATGTTGTCGTACACGCTCTTGTGCGGGTAGAGCGCGTAGTTCTGGAACACCATCGCGATGTTGCGGTCCATGGGCGGCAGGTCGTTGACGACGTCCTTGCCGATGAGGATTTCCCCCGAGGTGATCTCCTCCAGCCCGGCGATCATTCGCAGCGTGGTGGTCTTGCCGCAACCGGAGGGGCCGACCAGCACCAGGAACTCCTTGTCGCGGATTTCCAGATTGACGTCCTTCACGGCATGAAAGCCGCCGTCGTACTTCTTGTTCAGGTCGCGGATGGTGACGGTCGCCATTTCAGCCCTTCACCGAGCCGGTCAGCCCGGTGACGTAATACTCGACGAAGAAAGAGTACACCAGCGCGACCGGCACCGACCCGAGCAGCGCTCCGGCCATCAATTGGCCCCAGAAAAAGATGTCGCCGCGAATCAGTTCCGACACCACGCCCACCGGCACCGTCTTCAGCTCCGCCGAGGACATGAACACCAGCGCGTAGATGAACTCGTTCCACGACAGCGTGAAGGCAAAGATGCCGGCCGAGAGGATTCCCGGGATCGCCACCGGAAAGATGATCCGCACCATGGCGCCGAAGCGGGTTGCGCCGTCGATGCGCGCGCACTCCTCGAGCTCCTTCGGGATGGTCTTGAAGTAGCCCATCAGCAGCCAGGTGCAGAACGGGATCAGGATCGTCGGATAGGTGAGCATCAGCGCCCAGGGCGTATTGCCCAGGTGCATGTCGCGGATGATGTCGGCAAGCGGAATGAACAGCAGCGTCTGCGGAACCAGGTAGGTGATGAAGATCGCCGTACCCAGGAATTCGGATCCGCGGAACTTCAGGCGCGCCAGCGCATAGCCGGCGAACGTGCCGCAGACGAGCGAAATGGCGGTCGAGACGAGCGCGATCAACATCGTGTTCCACAGCCAATGCGGGAACGCGGTGGTCTGCAGCAGTCCCTTGAAGTGCTCCAGGGTCGGCTCCAGCGTCCAGAACGGAGTCGCGTTCGCCTGCCGCCAGGTGCGGTACAGCTCGGCGTCCGGGCGAAACGCGGTCACCGCCATCCAGTAGAACGGGAACAGCGTGAACACGATGAACACCGCCATCGGGAGGTAGAAGTAGAACCACTTCTTCCACTTGCGCTCGATCAGCATCGGTCAGTTCGCGTCCACGCGCTTCAGGTACCGCAGCTGGAACCAGACCACCGCGAACAGCACCGGGAACATGAACAGCGACAGCGCCGCACCCTCGCCAAGGAGGCCCGAGGCGACCCCGACCTGGTAGGCATAGGTCGCGACCAGGTGGGTGGTGTTTGCCGGGCCGCCGCCGGTGAGCACGTAGATGAGCTGGAAATCCGAGAACGTCTGGATCACTGAGAACACCACCACCACCAGCGTCACCGGCAGCAGCAGCGGCCACGTGACGTGCCAGAACCGATGCCAGGCGCCGGCGCCGTCGAGCGCCGCCGCCTCGTGCAGGTCCGGGCTGATGGTCTGCAGCCCCGCGAGGAGCGTGATGGCAAAAAACGGCATGCCGCGCCAGGTGTTGACGACGACTGCGCACCACATCGCCCAATCCCCGTCCGACAGGAACGGCAGGCGGTCGGTGATGATCCCCATGTGGAACAGCACCCAGTTCATGACGCTGAACGTCGGATCGAACATCCAGCGCCAGGCGAACGCCGAGAGCACCGTCGGGATGATGAAGGGCAGCAGCATCGAGGCGCGCACGATGCGCTTGAAGCGGAAATGGCGGTTCAGCAGCAGGGCGAGCCACATGCCGAGCGCCAGCTTGAAGATCGTCGCCCAGAACGTGTAGAAGACCGTGTTCCGGAAGGCAGTCTGGAAGACGGTGTCGTTCCAGGCCTTGGTGAAGTTGGCGAGACCGACGAAGTGCCCGGGGTCGCCCACCCGGATGCTGGTGAGCGAATACCAAAGCGCCATCACGAACGGGTAGGCGATGAACAATACGAGGATGACGACGCCCGGCGTGAGCAGCGCCACGGCGAGCACCTTCTCGCTCTCGAGCAGCCGCGTCATGCCGGCGATGCGCACGCGCTCCGCGGGGCGCGCCGCACGGGCGGCGCCCCCCGCGACCGTCACGACGGGATCCTTCAAGGCCTGGCGATCAAGTGTAGATCTTGCCCAGTTCCCCGGCCGCCCACTTGACCGCCTCCTCGGGCTTCATCTTGCCGCTGCACGCCTGGGCGTACATCACCGTGACGACGTACTTGTTCCAGGCTTCGGCGGCCTTCTTGTCGGGCTGGCCCGCGAACCCCATCAGCCGCGACTGCGCCTGGGGCGCGGTCTTGAAGGGCAGCATCACCGGGTCGTTGTTCCACATCGCGTGCTTTTCCCACTCGCGCGTGGGCCCGGTGGCGAAGCCCTTCTGCACCACGAACCATTTCTCGTAATTCTCCTTCTTGTGCGCCCAGGCGAGGAACTCGGTCGCACCCTTGGCGTTCTTCGAGTACTTCATCACCATATGATTGAACGCGGTGTGATAGGCGTGCGTGCCCTTCGGCCCGCCGGGCAGTGGCGCATGCAGGATGTCGGTGTGCAGTGGCGCGCCTTTCTCCGTCTTGAACTTGTCCGCACCGTTCAGCGCCGCGACATAGATCGAGGCGCCGTTCAGCGAAGCGCTGATGTCGCCGGAGAGAAACGCGCGGTTGTTGTTGCTGTCATCCCACGCCAGGCCGCCTTCATCGTGCGCGTCTTTCCAGAACTGCGCCATGAACCGAACCGATTCGATCGTCTCTTTCGAGTCGAGCACCACCTTGCCCTTGGCATCGACCTCCTGGCCGCCGAAAGACCATAGCAGCGGGTACGTGAAGGTCGGCGCGTCGCCGAACGTGTTGCCGAGCGTCTGGCCGATCGGGTGCTTGGCCGCCTTGAGCTTCTTGCCGACCTCGTGATACTCCTTCCAGGTTTTCGGGAAGGATTTCGCTCCGACTTCATCGAACCACGATTTGCGATAGGCGATCAGCGCCGGCACCAGCGACCAGGGGAGGGATACCCACTTGCCGCCGACCGTGTTCAACTGCTCGGCCGGCTTGTAGATCCCTCCTCCCGCCTTTGCGATGTCGGCCGCCAGATTGCTCACGTCCACCGCCGCCGAGGAATACAGGTGCGGCAGGTTGTTGAGCAGCATGATGATGTCCGGTCCGTTGCCCGACTGGATCGCCGCGGTGGCGCGCGCCGGCAGGTCGTTCGCGTTCACCGTCTCGACGTTGAGCTTCAAGCCCAGCGCCTTCTGCACTTCCGGTGCGAACACCTCCCGCAACACCTTGTCCGCGGCCGGAACGAAATCGTTCCAGCGGAGAATGTGCACCGTGTTCGCCTGCGCGAAGACCGGTGCGCGGTGTGAGGTGAGAATTCCCGCCAGACCGCTCGCCCCGGCCGCCTTCAGAAACTTTCTGCGCTTCATTTGTCCTCCCCTTGGATGGAATGTGCCGGCCGTTCCGACCGCGTCCGGCGCAATCTGCCGGGAAGCCCGCACAATGTCAACGCTCGCGGCGCGAGCCTGTGCGCCGCACAACGCTCACTGCGATTAGAATCCGGGCGCGTCGGATACTGGCGCTCTTCGAGGAGTTCTTCCGCTTGAACCAGCTCGACTTCAACGGCCGCACCGCCATCGTCACCGGCGGCATGATCGGCATCGGTGCCGCCATCGTGAAGCGGCTGGAGGCTTCAGGCGCCAAGGTGGCGATCTGGGACGTGAACGGCCCCGAGAAAGTCGACGTCACCGATTCCGGCTCGATCGAGCGGGCGCTGCAAAAGGCGCTCGCGTCGCTCGGCAGGATCGACGTGCTGGTGAACAACGCCGGCATCGCCGGGCCGACCATGCCCGTGGTCGAATATCCGATCGAGGAGTGGAAACGCGTGATCGACGTCGACCTGCACGGCCCGTTTCTCGTCAGCCGCGCGGTCGTGCCGCACATGGTGAAAGCGGGTTACGGCCGGATCGTCAACATTGCATCGATCGCTGGCAAGGAAGGCAATCCGAACGCCGCCGCATATGCTGCGGCGAAGGGCGGCCTGATCGCGTTCACCAAGGCGCTCGGGAAGGAGCTCGCGCAGACCGGCGTGCTGGTGAATTGCGTGACGCCTGCCGCCGCGCAGACCGCGATCCTCGATCAGGTCACTCCGGAGTTCGCGAAGTTCATGCTGTCGAAGATCCCGATGGGGCGGTTCGTGCGCGTGGACGAGATCGCGGCGATGGCGTGCTGGCTTGCCTCGGAAGACTGCTCGTTCTCCACCGGCGGCGTGTTCGACATCTCCGGCGGACGGGCGACCTACTGACATGGCGAAGAAGAAAACGATCCCCTTGCGCAGCGTCCAGTGGTTCGGGCGCCAGGACATCTACGGCTTCATCTATCGCAGCTGGGTGAAGAACCGCGGCGTGCCGCAGGACCAGTTCGACGGCCGCCCGGTGATCGGCATCTGCAACACCTATTCCGAGCTCACGCCCTGCAACTCGCATTTCCGCATCCTTGCCGAGCACGTGAAGAACGGCGTGCTGGAAGCCGGCGGCTTCCCGCTCGAGTTTCCGGTGATGTCGCTCGGGGAGACGCTGCTGCGGCCGACCGCGATGCTCTATCGCAACCTCGCGAGCATGGACGTCGAGGAATCGATCCGCGGCAACCCGCTCGATGGCGTGGTGCTGCTCGCCGGCTGCGACAAGACGACGCCCGCCACGCTGATGGGCGCATCCAGCGTCGATCTGCCGACGATCCTCGTCTCCGGCGGGCCGATGCTGTCGGGCAAGTACCGCGGCACCGATATCGGCTCCGGCACCAACGTATGGACGATGTCGGAAGACCTGCGCGCAGGCAAAATCTCGCTGGAAGAGTTTCACGAAGCCGAGTCGTGCATGCATCGCTCGCACGGGCATTGCATGACGATGGGCACCGCTTCGACGATGGCCTCGATGATGGAGGCGCTCGGCGTTGCGATGCCCGGAAATGGCGCGATCCCGGCGGTCGATGCGCGCAGGAACGTGCTCGCGCGCATGGCCGGGCGGCGCATCGTTGAACTCGTGCGCGAGAAAACCCCGCTTTCGAAGATCCTGGTGCGTCCGGCGTTCGAGAATGCGATCCGGGCGCTCGCCGCGATCGGCGGCTCTACGAATGCGGTGATCCACCTCATCGCAATCGCCCGCCGCATCGGCGTCGACCTGACGCTGGACGATTTCCATCGTCTCGGGCGCGGCGTGCACACGCTGGTGAACCTGATGCCCTCGGGCAAGTACCTGATGGAGGACTTCTACTACGCGGGCGGGCTTCCGGCGGTGCTGCGCGAGCTCGGCGAGAACGACCTGTTGCACAAAGATGCGCTCACGGTGAACGGCCGCACGATCTGGGACAACAACCGCGAAGCGCCCTGCTACAACGAAGACGTGATCTTTCCGTTTGCAAAGCCGTTCAAGAAGAACACCGGCATTGCGGTGCTGCGCGGCAACCTTTGTCCGGGCGGCGCGATCATCAAGCCTTCCGCAGCCACCCCGAAGCTGATGAAGCACCGCGGCCGCGCAGTGGTGTTCGAGAATATCGAGGACTTCCACCGCAGGATCGACGATCCGAAGCTCGACATCGACGAGTCGTGCGTGATGGTGCTGAAGAACTGCGGGCCGAAGGGCTATCCCGGCATGGCGGAGGTCGGCAACATGCCGCTGCCGCCCAAGCTCCTGAAGAAAGGCGTTACCGACATGGTGCGCATCTCGGATGCGCGCATGAGCGGCACCGCCTACGGTACCGTCGTGCTGCACATGGTTCCGGAAGCGGCGGCAGGCGGCGCGCTCGCGCTGGTGCAGAACGGCGATTCGATCGAACTCGACGTTGCGAAAGGCAAGCTGCAGCTCCTCGTGTCCGACGAGGAACTGGAGCGCCGGCGCCGCAGCTGGAAAGCGCCGAAGCCCCCGCTCGAGCGCGGGTATTGGAAGCTCTACTTCGATCACGTGCTGCAGGCCGATCAGGGAGCCGACCTCGATTTCCTGGCCGGCAAGAGCGGCGCGTTCGTGCCTCGCGACAACCACTGATGGCCGAGTACACGCTCTACTGCTTCGCGCAGTCCGGCAACTCCTACAAGGCCGCGCTCGCGCTGCAGCTCGCCGGCGCCGACTGGACGCCGCGCTTGGTCGATTTCTTCAACGGTGAGACGCGCACGCCCGAGTATCGCGCGAAGAACGAAATGGGCGAAGCGCCGGTGCTCGAGCATCGCGGGCGGCTGCTGAGCCAGTCGGGCGTGATCCTCGACTATCTGGCAGAGCAGCTCGGGCGCTTTGGCGCAAAAAATGCGGATGAGCGCCGCGAGATCCTGCGCTGGATCCTCTGGGACAACCACAAGCTCACGAGCTACATCGCGACGCTCCGCTTCCTGGTGAACTTCCAGCAGACCGGCGAGACGCCGGTCACCGAGTTCCTGCGCGCCCGCGTGAAAACGAACCTCGGGATCCTCGAAAAGCACCTCGCCGGCCAGCCGTACGCGGTCGGCGGAAAGCTGACGATCGCCGATCTTTCCATGTGCGGCTACCTCTATTGGCCGGAAGAGTTCGGCGTTGACTGGAACGACTATCCGGCGATTGCCCGCTGGCTCGAGCGCATCCGCGCCGAGCCGCGCTGGGTGCATCCGTACCAGCTGATGCCCGGGCACCCGCTGCCGCAAAAATAGACGCGAATCTCCCCATCGTCGTCTTTGCCGACGACCTGACCGGCGCAGCGGACTGCGCCGCTGCGTTCCTCGGCAGAGCCCGCGAGATCGTGGTTGCCCTGGATCGACGC
>DASUMM010000084.1:0-6855 GCA_036277655.1 Burkholderiales bacterium
GCATTTCTGGCAATGGTCCATCTTATGGCGGGCACATTCCTCGCCACACTGCTCGCACGCCTCGGCACAGAACTCGCAGATTGCGCCGGCCAATTCGCTCCCGCGTGCCATGTAGGCGACGGCAAGGCGGCAAACTTGCGCGCAATCGATGTCGAGCGCGATGCACCGAGCCATCGCTTGCACGTCCTTTTCCTGCTCAATTTGCCTTCTCGATCTGCGTCACGGTGAATGCGCCGCCCAACTTCTGCGCGTCGAACTTCACCTTGTCGCCGGCTTTTACCTTGTCGAGCATCGCCGGGTCCTTCACCTGGAACACCATCGTCATGGCCGGCATCTCGAGACTCGAGATCGGCCCGTGCTTGATCGTGATCTTCTTCGCGTCCTTGTCGACCTTGCGGACTTCGCCCTCCGTGAGCGCGCCGCCTGCATGGTGCTTCTCGGCGAGCGCAGGCGCCGCAAGCAGTGCGGCTGCGAGAATTGCGATCGAAATGCGTTTCATGAGTTTCCCTTTTTCAAAAATGCGATTGAGGTCTACTTGACGACGGCCTTGCCGAGCATCCCGGCCTCGAAGTGGCCGGGAATCAGGCAGCCGTAGTAGTAGGTGCCGGGTTTCGTGAACTGCCAGCCCAGCTCGCTCGTCTTCCCGGGCGCCACATGCACCATCCACGGTTCGTCATGCTCCATGCCGGGATGCTTGCGCATGAGCTCGGCATGCTCTTTCAGCTCCTGCAGCGTGCCGAGCACCATCTCATGCATCTGTTTGCCCGAGTTCTTGACGACGAAGCGCACGGTCTCGTTCTGCCGCACTTCGACTTCGGCGGGCGAAAAGCGCATCGCGTCGCTCATGTCGACGCGGATCGTGCGTTTTGCCTTCTTCGGGTCAGCGGCGCGGCCGAAAGGCTTCTCCTCCGCCTTCGAGTAGTCGATCGCGCCTTGCTTGTTCTTGCTGCCGTTGGCCATGGCGGGCAGGCTGCCAGCGGCCAGCGCTCCCATCAGTGCAACCATCACAGTCGTTCGAACCATGGATTCCTCCTGTTCAATGCCGCGAATGTGCGCCGGGCTTGCGCGCGCGCAGGATTTGGCCGGTTTCCTTCGCCGCCGGCTGTTTCTGAGCGACCGGCGGCGTGCCGGTGTACTCGTAAGCGACGGTGCCCGGCGGATGCTGGTACCACCCGGGGTCCTTGTAGTCGTTGCGCGCGAGGCCTTCGCGCACCTTGACGACGGTGAACATGCCGCCCATTTCCATCGCGCCGAATGGCCCGCTGCCCGTCATCATCGGCAGCGTGTTGTCCGGCAGCGGCATTTCCATCTCGCCCATGTCGGCCATGCCGCGCTCACCCATCACCATGTAGTCCGGAACGAGCCGACCGATCCGTTCGGCGATGCCGCGGTGATCGACGCCGATCATCGTCGGCACGTTGTGACCCATCGCGTTCATCACGTGGTGCGACTTGTGGCAATGGAACGCCCAGTCGCCCGGGTTATCGGCGACGAACTCGACCGCGCGGATCGCACCGACCGGCACATCGGTCGTGGTTTCCGGCCAGCGCGCGCTCTTCGGCACCCAGCCGCCGTCGGTGAGTGCGACGGCGAAGTCGTGCCCATGGATGTGGATCGGATGGTTCGTCATCGTCAGGTTGGCGATGCGGATGCGCACGCGGTCGCCGAGTCGCACCGGCAGGGGGTCGATCCCGGGGAACACGCGGCTATTCCAGGCGAAGAGGTTGAAGTCGAGCATCGTGCTCACCTTCGGCGTGCGGCTCCCTGGCTCGATGTCGTACGCGGCCATCACGAACGCGAAGTCGCGGTCGACGCGCTGGAACGACGGATCGCGCGGATGCACTATGAGCGAGCCCATCATCCCCATTGCCATCTGCACCATCTCGTCGGCGTGCGGGTGGTACATGAACGTGCCGGACTTCGGCATGCGGAATTCGTAGACGAACGTCTTTCCCGGCGCGATGTGGGGCTGCGTCAACCCGCCGACTCCGTCCATGCCATTCGGCAGCAGGATTCCGTGCCAGTGAACGGTCGTGTGTTCGGGCAGCCGATTGGTGACGAAGATGCGCACCCGGTCGCCCTCGACGCACTCGATCGTCGGCCCGGGCGACTGGCCGTTGTAGCCCCACAGGTGCGCCTTCATGCCCGGCGCGATTTCGCGGATCACGGGTTCGGCAACGAGATGGAATTCCTTCCAGCCGTCCTTCATGCGCCAGGGCAGCGTCCAGCCGTTCAGCGTCACAACCGGGTTGTACGGAGGTCCGTTCTGGGGAATGAGCGGCGGCTGCATGGTGGCGCTCGACTGGGTCGGCGCCTCCGGAAGCGAGGCCGCCTGCACGCGCGACACCAGCGCCGCACCAAGCGCGCCGACAGCCGAGGACTGCAGGAATTGTCGTCTGCTCGTCATCGCACGCTCCTCAGTGCTCGCCGGCGCCCGCGCGCGCGGGCGCGGCGCCCGGACGCATCGTTCGCGCCTCTGCGCCCGGTGAGCCGCTCATCACCGCCTGCAGATCCGACTCGGCCATCCAGAAGCTGCGCAAGGAATCAATGTAGGCATTCACCGCCGCGATCTGCTCGCGCGAATCGGCGAGCAGCTCGAACACGCTCATCAGCATGCCGTTGTAGCGCAGCAGCACCTCTTCCGAAATGCGCCTGCGTAGCGGCACGATCTCGTCGCGGTAGTGCCTCGCGAGGTCGAACGCGGTCCGATAGGCACTGTACGTTTCGCGCACTTCCGAGCGTGCGCGCACGGCGGCGTCCATCGCCCGGTTCACCGATTGCAGGTACTGGTGCTCGGCGCGCGCGGCATGCGCCCCGCCGAAGTCGAAGATCGGGATGCGCAGCTCGATCTCGAAGCCGCGATGGCGCGGCTCATCGGCTTCCTTCTCGCTCACCACGCCGACCTCGAGCAGGTTGACGAACCGCGTGACCTTCGCCAGGCCGAGCGACTCGGCGAGCGATTCCGATTCGCGGCGCGCCGATTGCACGTCGAGCCGCTGCGCGAGCGCCTGCGCTTCCAGCTCGCCCGCCTCGCGCGGGTTCTGCGGCAGCTCGGGCAGGCGCTGCGGAAGGACAAACCGCGCTTCTTCGCCCCACAGTCCCATCAGGCGCGTGAGTTGCTCGCGCGCAGCGACGCTGGCATGCCGGGCCCTGGCGAGCTGCGCAGTCGTCTCGGCGTAAAAGGCCTGCTCGCGCGCCTGGTTGAGTTTCGACCAGTTGCCCACCGCTGCCATGCGACGCGCGAGCTCGGCGCCCGCCTCGGCGGCCTCCTTCGCCTGCTCCATGTAGCGCGTCGTTTCTTCCGCCGCCACCGCCTCGAACCACGCCTT
Source organism: Burkholderiales bacterium (assembly GCA_036277655.1). Classification (GTDB taxonomy): domain Bacteria; phylum Pseudomonadota; class Gammaproteobacteria; order Burkholderiales; family SG8-39; genus 2-02-FULL-66-14. The sequence goes on from DASUMM010000084.1 coordinate 3,330, forward strand.
GCGCGTGGCTACCGCGAGGCGAAGCGCTTCGCCTGCCGCGCGCGTCTGCGTCGCTTCGAAGCGCTTGCGCTCGGCTTTTGTCGAAAGTGGAATGGTGATCAAGCCGAGCAGGTCGAAGAACACGCCGCGCTCGTAGTCGGCATCGCGCGTGCCGCCATGCCGCAGGCGCGCGAAAGAGAACTTCGGCCCGCTCCAGCGACTCGCCTGGACGAGATCGGCTTCGGCGATTCCCATCTCGGCATAGCTCGCCTGCAGCCCGGCGTTGTTCAGAAGCGCGATCTGCACTGCAGCTTCGGCCGAGAGCGGCTGCGCGAGCAGTTCTCCTACTCGCGCGCGCACGGAATCGGCTTCGCTTTCGCTGCGCACCCATTTCGCCTCGACGCCAGCGCGCTCGCGCACCGCCGTCTGCACGGTGCCGAATCCGCCATCCTCCGAGAAGCTCACGCAACCGGCCGCGAGGATCGAAAGCAGTGCAATGCCGGTGTTTCTCATTTGTGCCCTCCGTGGCCGGAGTGCGCAGGGGGCTTCGGCGCCGACTTCTCCTGCCGCGCCGCCTGCGGCATGTGCCCGGCATGTCCGCCGAGGCGTGCCATTTCCTCGTTCACTTCGCGCCAGGGCGCGATTTGCGGCTCGACGTGCGGGCGGTAATCCTGGAAAGCAGAGTGATACCGCAGCGCCGGTATGGCCGCCTTTGCATCAGCCGGTTGCGGCCGCGCCGTTTGCTGGGCGACGACGACGCCGGCGAACGTCGCCGCCAGCGCAAAGCCAATCATTTGGAGCATGGTTTCCTCGACATCGATCCTCACGCGCGCAAGGCGCGTGCGTACGGGCGGCGCAGTTCCCAGTGCGCCGCGACGCTACCTTCGAAGGTCAGGAAACGAGCGGGGGTCGCTCGGGATGGTCGGGCACGTGGCCCGGCTTGCGGCGGTCGAAGAACGGAATGCGGTCGGCGCCGGCGACCGGCAAGCTGATCTGCTTTGCTTCCGGCGCCACGGTCGCGCCAACCGAGCAGCTCGCGCAATGGCTGCAGCCCGAAGACGTCGAGGTATTGGTCTCAGGGGCCTCGTGCGGATGATCCGCATCGTGGTCGTGCTGGGCTGCGTGCGCGGACACCACCCCGCCGTGATGCCCGGTGCACACGTCCGCCGCCAGCGCCGCGTATCCGCGCAGCGGCAACGCAGCAACCAGCAGCAGCAGCATCAAAAGTCTGAACACTCTTCGCACGCGGGAAATGCTAGCACAATGAATGCCGACGCCTATTCGATCCAGGAGCTACCGATGATTGAATCGACCATCCGATCAGCGCTCGAGCGGCTGGGTGCCAAGCTCACCGCCGAGCCCTCGAAGTCCCGCGCAAAGAACGCGCAGGCGACCGCTCGCCTTGTAGATGGCCTGACCTGCGAAATCACCGGCCCGTACGGCGAGCGCCTGCGCACCGACATGCCGCCGGCAATGGGCGGCAACGCAAGTGGCCCCAACCCGGGCTGGCTGCTGAGAGGGGCGCTTGCCTCCTGCACTGCCACGCTGATCGCGATGCGCGCAGCCACGCAAGGCATCACGCTGCGACAGCTCGAAGTTCTCGTCGAGAGCGATTCGGACAGCCGCGGCATGCTCGGTCTGGACGACAACGTTTCCGCGGGCCTCATGGCACTGCGCGTCACCGTGAAGATCGCCGGAGACGCAGGACCCGATGCGCTGGATCGTCTCGTGCGCTGGGCGGACGCGCACTCGCCCGTCGGCTGCACGCTGCGCGCGGGAGCGGGTTACGAGCTGCACACTCAAGCGTCGACGTAAAAGCTGAACATCATGCCGCTTTCGTGATGCTCGGCGATGTGGCAATGCGCCATCCAGCGCCCTGGGTTGGTGACTTCGAGAAGAATGTCGACCGTCTGCCCGGTGGGGATTAGGACCGTGTCCTTCCAGACGAGGTTCGGCTCGACGACGCCGTCCCGCGCGAGGATGAGGAAGCGGCCTGCGCCGTGAACGTGGAACGGGTGATGCATCGGGTGATCCGAGTCCATCGTGTTCACGAGCCGGATCTTCACCCGCTCGCCGACCCGGAAACGCCAATCGATCGCGGCGCCTTGCGCGCCGGTCGCCGGCTCGATCAGTTTCCAGCGCGTATTGGCCCGGGTCGTGATCCGGTTGATCTCCGCCATGTCGTCTTCCCACTCGATGCCGCTCGGGAAATGCCCCTTCGGTTCGCCGTGTGGGTGCGCCGCACCCGCATGCGCGTGAGCGTCGGGCTTCGCGGTGCCAGCCTCTCGAGGCAGCAACTTCATCGCGCATGACGGACACTTTCCCGGTGCGTCCCGGATCACGTCGGGATGCATCGGGCAGAAGTATTCGAGCGTGGCGCCGGCGGCTAGCTGCGGCGTTCCCATGCTCATCTCGGCGACGAAGGTGAGCGTCTTCCGCGGCTCGGCGTCGAGAAACGACGCGATGCGTTCGCGCTCTTGGCGAAGCTCCGGATCGACGCGCAGCGTGCCGAACTCCGCCGCGAGCGAACGCGTGGTGCGCTCGTTCGCCACCCGGATGCGGGCAAGCACATACGTCCGGTGCGGAGTGCGGTGCTCGATCACCGCCTCGCCGGGCTCGTCGAACAAGACGTCGACGACGACTCGTTCCGACGGCGCGATCAGCACGCTTTCGACGAATTGCTCGCGCTCGTAGCGGCCGCTGTCGCCGCCGACGAGCTTCATGCGCGCACCGCGCACGGCGACGTTGAAAACCCGCGTGTTCGCGGTGTCGGTCAGATAGAAGCGCACGACTTCACCCCGACGCGCAGTAAACGAGCTTTCCGGCTCGCCGTTCACCAGCAGCACGTTGCCGAAGCGGCCCATCGCCGTGTGGGTGGTCTCCGATCGCCGGAACGGCGCCAACGTTCCTTGCTCGATGAGGATGTCGTCGAGCGTCATCGTCAGCTCGCGGTGAGCCGGCGGCCAATAGTCCGCAGCGGCGGGCTCGACGACGATGCTTCCGTAGAGCCCCATCTCCTGGTTGTAGTCCTCGCGAATGTGCGGGTGATACCAGTACACGCCGGGATCGGGAAACTGCAGGCGGTACGTGAAGCTGCCGCCGACCGGGATCGGTTGCTGCGTTTCGGCGGTGCCGTCGTAGCGATTCGCCAGCCGCAGGCCGTGCCAGTGCACCGTCGCTTCCAGATCTCCGAGGTTCGTCGCGTGCACGACCAATTCCGACCCTTGCCGCACTCGAATCGTCGGCCCGGGAATCGAGCCGTTGTAGGCGAGCATTCGCACGCTCGCATCGCCGATCCTTTTCGCCACCGGCGCGATGGTGAGATCGAAGCGATCGCCGTCTTCAAGACGGCGCGACTGCGGTGCGCTCGCCTGCGGCAGGCCGGCGGACTCGGTCGGAAAGTATTCGACTGGTGCGTTCATTTGCGCTCTCCTCTGTCTAGCGGTGGAAGGCTTCAATGGCCGGCTGCGTTCGCAATCACTTGGCGATAGACGCGGACGGCCTGCTCGTAATCCGCGATTGCGATTCGCTCGTCGGCGCCGTGGAT
>DASUMM010000085.1:0-2691 GCA_036277655.1 Burkholderiales bacterium
ACTCCTGACATCGCGCGTGGCCTCGGCAAGAAGGACCTGGTTGCGGTGAAGGCGCTGCAGCTTGCGGTCTCGAACGGGCAGGAAGTGCAGTTCGACGGCTGGGACGGCTCGTACTTCGCCACCACGCGCGCGGCAGCGAAGCGCGCCTATCACGAGGCGGGCATCGACAATCCCCGCAAGCGCGTCTCGATGTTCGACGTGCACGATTGCTTCTCGGTCACCGAGCTGGTGACGATGGAGGATCTCGGCATCAGCGAGGAAGGAAAGGCGATCGGCGACGTGCTCGACGGCTTCTACGATGCTTCCGGGAAGATTCCGTGCCAGATCGACGGCGGCCTGAAGTGCTTCGGCCACCCGATCGGCGCTTCCGGCCTGCGCATGATCTACGAGATGTACTTGCAGATGCAGGGCCGGGCTGGCGAGCGCCAGCGTCCTGACCCGGTGCTCGGCATGACGCACAACCTCGGCGGCTTTCCGAGCCAGAACGTCTCTTCGGTGACGATCGTCGGGCGCTACGGCGCCTGAAGCCGATGGCAGCGGCGCTCGCGTTCCGGCGCCTGCATCCGAGCTTCTTTGCCGAGGCCGGGCCGATCGCGCTGCGCGAAGCGCTCGACCAGGACATCCTTTCGGCGATCCGCGCCGCGATGGATGAGCACGCCGTGCTCGTCTTCCGCGACCAGGCGTTCACCGACGAGGAGCAGATGGCGTTCGCCCAGCGCCTCGATGGCGTGCTGCACGCGAAGACGGGCAGCCGGGTGATTGCGCAGAATCGTTTCGGCAACGAAGCGCTCACCGACATCTCCAACCTCGATGCGGAAGGCCGGATCTACGCCGCGGACGACCGGCGCCGGGAATACTCGCTCGGCAACCGGCTGTGGCACACCGACGCCTCGTTCGAGAATCCGCCCGGGCGCTACTCGACGCTCTACGCGCGAGTGATCCCTTCCGCCGGAGCCGATACAGAGTTTGCAGACCTGCGCGCGGCGTATGACGCGCTCGACCCGAAAATGAAGCAGAAGATCGAAGGGCTGCGTGTGCACCATTCGATCGCGTACTCGCGCCAGGTGCTGGGCTTCGAATTCTCGCCCGAAGAGGCCGCGAAGCTGCCGGGCGCCGTGCAGCCGCTGGTGCGCACGATTCCGCGCTCGGGGCGGCGCTCGCTCTACCTCGCTTCGCACGCAAACCGGATCGAAGGCTGGGGCATCCCCGACGGACGCCTGCTGCTGCGCGAGCTGACGGAGCATGCGACACAGCGGGAGTTCGTGTACCGCCACCGCTGGCGTGTCGGCGACCTGGTGATCTGGGACAACCGCTGCACCATGCACCGTGCGACATCCTTCGACGACGCCAACGAGCGTCGCGAACTGCGCCGCGTCACGACGCTCGATCTCGCTTAGACCACAGTCACGACAGCACCGTCACGCCGCCGTCGGCAACGATCACCTGGCCGGTGATAAAGCTGGCGGCTTCCGAGGCGAGGAACACGGCGATGCCGCCGATCTCCTGCGGCTCGCCGAGCCGGCGCAAAGGCGTTCGTGCCTCGCGCTCGGCGCGGCGCTTGTCGTCCTCCCATAGCGCCCGCGCGAAGTCGGTCTTGATGAGGCCGGGTGCGATCGCGTTGACGCGCACCTTCTTCGGGCCCCATTCTGCAGCGAGGTTCCGCACCAGGTGGTGGTCGGCCGCTTTGGAGATGCCGTAGGCGCCGATCACGGTGTTCGCGCGCATGCCGCCGATCGAGCCGATGGTGATGAACGAGCCGCCGCCGCGCTCCGCCATCTCCGGCAGCGTGAGCTTTGCCAGCCACAAAATGCTTTTCACGTTGTTCGCCAGCGTCTTGTCGAGCACTTCATCGCTGATCTCGGTGAGCGGCCCGTAATAGGGGTTCGACGCCGCATTCGCCACCGCGATGTCGATGCTGCCGAATCGCTTGCGCGTCGCATCGACGACGGCGCGCAAGTCTTCCATGCGCGAGATGTTGCAAGGCTGCGCCAGCACCTCGAAGCCTGCCTTTTCGAATTCGGCGCCGACGGCTTCGCACGCCTCGGCCTTGCGGCTGCTGATGGACACTTTCGCGCCGGCGCGCGCCATCTCGAGCGCGATCGCTCTTCCGATGCCGCGCGTCGCGCCCGTCACGAGCGCGACTTTTCCGGTCAGGTCAAACAGGCTGGAAGCCATCGATCATTTCGCCATGTGAAAGCAAGGTCGGATAATTGACAGGATGCCGCGGTAGTTGGAATATCGAAACAAATCAGACTGTTTCGCTTTCGATTCTAGGAGATTCGACCGCTCATGGATGCCCCCGAGTCGCCCGGCAACGCGCCCGCCGCCGAGCCAGTCTACAGCTATGAGCACGACGGCGACCGCCAGTTCGCCACCACGCTGGCCCGCGGCCTCGAGGTGCTGCGCTGCTTCACGCCGCTCGAAGCGATGCTCGGCAACAAGGAGATTTCCGTGCGGACGGGACTGCCGAAGCCTACCGTCTCGCGTCTCACCTACACGCTGACCAAGCTCGGCTACCTGCGCCACAACATCCGGCTCGGCAAGTACCAGCTCGGCTCGGCGGTGCTGTCGATCGGTTATCCGCTGCTCGCCTCGATGAGCGTGCGGCAGATCGCGCGCCCGTACATCAAAGAACTGGCGGACTACTGCAGCGGCTCGGTGTCGATGGGAATCCGCGACCGGCTGAACATG
>DASUMM010000086.1:0-10121 GCA_036277655.1 Burkholderiales bacterium
GGCCGCAGCGCCCGTACCAGGCTTCTCAAGTCGCGATCGAGGTTTTCGAACGCATTCGCGAGCCCCAGCTCGCGCACGATGAGGCGCAGCGTCGCGCGCAGTCCGGCGCCGCCCTTGCGGGGGTAGTAGCTGCGGTAGGCAGGCTCCTCGCCCTCGAGGTGCTCGGTGGCGACTGCCGGACGCCAGAAGATGAACTCGTTGCGGTAGTAGCGCCGGTGCAGCACCTGGCAGGCAACCGAGTTGAAGAACGTCTCGGCGAGCTCCGGCTGCCGGTGCTCATGCAGCAGCGGGATGTAGGCCAGTTTGATCGCCGGCCAAAGCGACTCTTCGGTTTCCGCTTGCGGAAAGCGGGCGAGCAGGCTGTCTACGCCCTCCTGCACGCGACGGTCATACATCGCGATGCGTTCGCGCGCGAGCGCGCGCAGCCCCGCCCAGTCGGCCTGCTCGTAGAGCGCCTTGGCCTGCTGGGCGGCCTGGCGGAACAGGCGATAGTGCCGGTCGAAGCCGGCCAGAATCGCGCGCGCAATTTCCGCTGCCCGCGTTGCGCGGTCCTCGTGCAGCCGAAGGACGCGGGCGGGCACGCTCACATCGCGCTCAGACGGCGGCGAGCTTCGCTTTTTTCTTCTCGTCGAAGAACTGCTCGTCCTCGGTCGAGCCGTGCAGCGCCGTGGTGGAGGCCTTGCCGCCGGACACCACCTGCGTCACGTCGTCGAAGTAGCTGGTGCCGACTTCGCGCTGGTGCTTCACCGCGGTAAAGCCCTTCTCCGCAGCGGCGAATTCTTTCTGCTGCAGCTCGACGAAAGCGCTCATGTCGTTCCGCGCATAGCCGTATGCGAGCTCGAACATGCTGTAGTTGAGCGCGTGGAAGCCGGCGAGCGTGATGAACTGGAACTTGTAGCCCATCGCGCCCAGCTCGCGCTGAAAGCGCGCGATCGTGGCGTCGTCCAGGTTGCGCTTCCAGTTGAATGACGGCGAGCAGTTGTACGCGAGCATCTTGCCGGGGAATTTCTTCTGGATGCCTTCGGCGTAGCGGCGCGCGAAGTCGAGGTCGGGGGTGCCGGTCTCGCACCAGACGAGATCGGCAACCTCGGCATAGGCAAGGCCGCGTGCCAGCGCCTGCTCGAATCCCTTCTTCGTGCGGTAGAAGCCTTCCGGCGTGCGCTCGCCGGTGAGGAACGGGCGGTCGCGCTCATCGACGTCCGAGGTGACGAGGTCCGCCGCTTCGGCGTCGGTACGGGCTAGCACCACCGTCGGCACGCCCATCACGTCGGCAGCGAGTCGAGCTGCGGCAAGCTTCTGCACGTGCTCCTGCGTCGGCACCAGCACCTTGCCGCCCATGTGGCCGCACTTCTTCACACTTGCCAGCTGGTCCTCGAAATGCACGCCGGCAGCGCCTGCATCGATCATCGCCTTCATCAGTTCGAATGCGTTCAGCACGCCGCCGAACCCCGCTTCGGCGTCGGCAACGACCGGCGCGAAGAAGTCGATGTGACCGGTTCCTTCCATCCACTGGATCTGGTCGGCCCGCGCCAGCGCGTTGTTGATCCGGCGCACCACGGTAGGCACCGACGACACGGCATAGAGCGACTGATCCGGATACATCTGCAGAGAATCGTTGGCATCGGCCGCGACCTGCCAGCCGGAGAGGTAGATCGCCGGTACGCCGGCCTTGACCTGCTGCACCGCCTGATTGCCGGTGAGCGCACCGAGCGAATGCACGAACGGCTTGTCGTGCATCAGGCGCCACAGCTTTTCCGCACCCTCGCGAGCGAGCGTGTGCTCGACGTGCAAAGAACCGCGCAGCCGCACCACATCTTCCGCGCTATAGGGCCGCTTGACGCCCGCCCAGCGCGGGTTCTCCGCCCAATCCTTTTTCAGTTGTGCGACCTGCTGTTCACGACGATTCATTTCGGCGATCTCCGCGGAGTTTGACGACGGTCTCCAAAGTAGCGTCCCCGATTCTGCGCAGCAATAAGCTTGCCTGAGTCGTGTTACAGGCAGAGAAACAAGGATTTACAGCGGGTTAGGGGCAGTTCGTTTCACGATGCGAAGATGGATTTCGTGTGGCGCTGCTGCGCAGCAACGAACGGATCAACCAGGTACGAGGCGCCGCTGACGCCGCAGGCTCATCAGGATCCCGATTGCGAGGAAGAGGGTGACGAGTGCCGTGCCGCCGTAGGAAACGAATGGCAAGGGCACGCCCACCACCGGGAGGATGCCGGAAACCATTCCCATGTTGACGAACGCGTAGGTGAAGAAAATCAAGGTGACCGCGCCGGCCATCATGCGGGAGAAAAAAGACACTGCCTGTGCGGCAATGACAAGACCCCGCCCGATCAGCATTGCGTACAGCAGGAGCAGCACGCAATTGCCGACCAGCCCAAACTCTTCCGAATAGACGGCAAAAATGAAGTCAGTGTGACGCTCCGGAATGAACTCGAGGTGCGCCTGCGTTCCCTGCAGCCAGCCCTTGCCGAAGACGCCTCCCGAGCCCACCGCGATCGTTGACTGGATCGTGTGATAGCCGGCGCCGAGCGGGTCCTGCGACGGGTCGAGCAGCGTCAGGACGCGCTTGCGCTGGTATTCATGCAGCAGGCCCCATAACGGCACCAAGCTCGCGGCGCCAAGCAGCCCGACCGCTGCCATGACCCGCCAGCTGATCCCGGCAAAATAGAGGACGTAGCCGCCCGCTGCTGCGACAAGGACCGAAGTGCCCAGATCGGGCTGGCGTGCAATCAGCAACACGGGCACCAGAACGAGCACCGCTCCAAACGCGAAGTCGCGCAGCCGCAATGCGCCTTCGTTGCGCGCGAAAAACCAGGCGAGCATGAGGGGCAGCGCAAGCTTCATCATCTCCGAGGGCTGAAAGCGCGTGACGCCGACGTGAAGCCAGCGCCTGGCGCCGTTCACCGTCTCGCCATAGAGCGCCACACCGACAAGCAGCAGGAAGCCGACGAGGTAAATCGGCAACGCGGCGCGCATCAGCAGCTCCGGCGGCACCCGGGACACTGCCCACATGGCGGCAAACGCGACCGCAAGGTTCGCGAGTTGCCCGCTCATGCGCGCCGGCGCGTCGTGGCTGGCGGAGTACAGCGCAACCAGACCGAGGGCCGTCAGCAGCAAGGTAATGGCGAGCAGCGTTGCGTCGAGCCCCTCGAGTGCACTCGCGCCCAGCCGGCGCACCTGGCGCATGCTGAGATCCATCAGTCGCTTGCCTCTTCTTCGTCCTCCGGCTCGGTGGACGCGGGAGCGAGCGCTTCGGGAAGCTTACCGAGCAGGTGGTAATCGAGCACCGTGCGCGCGATCGGTGCTGCCGCGCGTGCACCGAAGCCGCCGTTCTCGACCAGGACCGCGAGCGCGATGCGCGGATTCTCGACCGGGGCGAATACGATGAAGAGCGAGTGGTCGCGGTGCCGCTCATCGACCTTGCGCTCGTCGTACTTCTCGTTCTGCTTGATCGCGATCACCTGGGCGGTGCCGGTCTTGCCCCCGCTCGTATAAGGCGCGCCCTGGAATGCGCGCCGTCCGGTGCCTTCGCGGATGACGCCGGCCATCGCGCGCTTGACGAACTCGACGTTCTCTTCCTTGAGCGCGATCTTGCGCACCACGCGCGGCTCGATCAGGCGGCGCGTGCCGGCCCGCTCGTTGTCCACGTGCTCGACGAGCCGCGGCCGCATCATCACGCCGTTGTTCGCAAGCGTGGCGACGGCAAGCGCAAGCTGGGCGGGCGTGTAGGCGTTGTAGCCCTGGCCGATGCCGATGGAGATCGTCTCGCCCGCATACCACTTCTGCTGCTCGGGCGTGCGGAAACGCTTCATCTTCCATTCCGGGGACGGCAGCACGCCGGTCGATTCGCCGTCGAGGTCGATGCCGGTGCGCGCACCGAAGCCGAAAAGCTTCATGAACGCGGCGATCGCGTCGATGCCCATGTCGTTCGCGAGCATGTAATAGAACGTGTCGGAGGAGACGACGATCGATTTCATCAGGTCGACGGTGCCGTGGCCGCCGGGCTTGGAATCGCGAAAGCGCCGGCCGCCGAACTCGAAATACCCCGGGTCGTGGATCGTGCTGCGCGGAGTGCGCTTGCCGAGCTCGAGCGCCGCCAGCGCCATGAACGGCTTGAACGTCGATCCCGGCGGGTAGACGCCCGCGATAGCGCGGTTGTTGAGCGGCTTGTCGAGCGAATTGTTGAGCTCCGCCCAGTTCGCCGGGTCGATTCCGTCGACGAACAGGTTCGGATCGAACCCCGGGCTTGAGACGAACGCGAGCACCGAGCCGGTCGCCGGCTCGATCGCCACCAGTGCGCCACGGCGCCGATCGAATGCGTGCTCGGCCACGCGCTGCAGGCGGATGTCGATCGACAGCGTCACGTCGTTGCCGGGTTGCGCCGGCGTACGCGATAGCGCGCGCACCGCCCGCCCGCCGGCATCGATCTCCACCTGCTCGAAGCCGGTGGTGCCGTGCAGGTCGTTCTCGTAGCTCGCTTCGACCCCGGCCTTGCCGATGAAGTCGCTGCCGCGATAGTTCGCCGCGACGCCGGCCTCCTCGAGCTTCTCCTGATCGCGCTGGCTGATGCGGCCGATGTAGCCGAGCACGTGCGACGCGGTGTCGCCGAACGGGTACTGGCGGAAAAGCCGCGCCTTGATCTCGACTCCCGGAAAGCGGTAGCGGTTCGCCGCAAAGCGCGCCACTTCCTCGTCGGTCAGGCGAGTGCGGATCGGCAGGCTATCGGAGCTGCGCGCCTCCGCCATCAGCCGCTTGAGGCGGCTGCGATCGCGCGGCTGGATGTCGATCATCTCGGCGAGCTCGGCCAGCGTCCGATCCAGGTCGCGCAGGCGCGAAGTGGCAATCTCCAGCGTGTACGCCGAGTAGTTGCGTGCGAGGACTACCCCGTTGCGATCGAGGATCAGCCCGCGATTGGGCGGCAGCGGAACGATCGAGATGCGATTGTCCTCGGCGCGTGCCGCGTACTGTTCATGCTGCACGACTTGCAGATAGACGAAGCGGGCGAGCAGCACCGCGAACGCTGCCAGCACCGCGAGCGCGGCGATGCCGACGCGCAGCTGGAAGCGATGCAGGTCGCGTTCGCGATCCTTGAGCTGGGCGGCTTCGGGGTACACGGCGCTAGATCGGCCTTGTATCGTCGACTTCGTTCGGGCGCCGCTGTGGCGCAAGCAGCACGACGCTCACCAGCGGCCAAAGCGCCGCGCCGGCGAGCGGACCGATCGCGAGCGCCCAGCCCGGGAATTCGGCGCCGGCGGCAAGCCGCACCAATGCCCCGACCCCTTGCGCGAGCAGCAGGAGTGCGGCGATATGCAGCGCCTGGCCCCAGAGCGGAAACCACAGAATGCGCCGCGACAGCGTCACCGCGCAAAAGGCGAGCAGCGAATATGCAAGCGCGTGCTGCCCGAGCAGCACGCCGTTGCCGACATCGATCAAGAGGCCCAGCATCCAGCCCGCACCCAGGCCGACGATGCGCGGCTGTCGCACGCACCAGAAGGCAAGCGTAAGCGCGACGAAATCGGGCACGAATGCGAGGTTCGCCCACGGCAGGAAATTGAGCAGCAGCGCGATCGCGAACGAGACCGCGATCGTCGAGAGCCGTACCGGCCGCAAAATCGCCTGCCTTCCGTCAGGGCCCACGGGCCTCCTTCGCGCGCGGGCGCTTGCCCTTGCCGGAAGCTTTCTCCCGCGGCTTCTCGGCGGACCATTCGTCCGGGATCGGCGCCGCGGCGACGCTCGTCGACGGGGTGAGCAGCAGCACCGTGCGGCCGCGCTCGATTCCGGCAGCCGGCTCGCAGAACACGCGCGCGAAAGTGTTCGTGGCGTCGCGCTCGACCCGGCTCACGGTGCCGACCGCGAGCCCTTGCGGATAGATGCCATCGATCCCCGAGGTCACCAGCCGGTCGCCGTTCACGATCTCTGCATTGGCGGCGAGATAGCGAAGCTCGAGCTGACCCGAGGCGCCGCCTCCGAAGGCAACCGCGCGCAGGCCATTGCGCGCCACCTGCACCGGGATCGCCTGGTTCTTGTCGGTAAGCAGCGTGACCTCGGAGAGCAGCGTATGAACGCGTGTGACCTGGCCGACGACTCCGCGCTCATCCATCACCGGGCTTCCGGCGACCACCCCTTCCCGGGTTCCCTTGTCGACAAACACGCGGCGAGCGAACGGGTCGCGCGCGTTGTAGACGATCTCGGCCGGCGCCGCGCTGACCCCTTTCACGCGTTCGGCGGCGCCCATCAGGCGCTTCAGGCGCGCACCCTCGGCGGCATCTGCCTCCAGGCGCTGGGCGGAGAGCGTGGCGTCCAATAGTTTGGCGCGCAGCGCGGCGTTTTCGTCTGCGAGCTGCGACTGGCTGGTAAAGAACGTGGCGATCCGCCCGGCGGCTGCTGCGGGCGCGAGCGCCACCATCTGCAGCGGCTGCGTGACGAGGGCGAGCGCGTTACGCAGACCGTCGGCATAGCGGAAGCGGGCGTCCAGCACGATGAGCGCCAGCGAAAGCAGCGCGAAAAACGTCAGCCGTAGGACCGGCGCCGGGCCGCGCTTGAAGAATGGCGGCGGTGTGTGCTCCATGCGGCGGGACGGGGGGCCGGCCCCCGATGGTTACTCGTTCGTGAAGATCGGTCCGAAGCGCTCCATTTTTTCCAGCGCCCGACCGGATCCGCGTACCACGCAGGTGAGCGGATCTTCCGCGACGATCACCGGCAGCCCGGTCTCTTCCATCAGCAGCCGGTCCAGATCGCGCAGCAGCGCGCCTCCCCCGGTGAGCACCATCCCCTTTTCGGCGATGTCCGCGCCCAACTCGGGCGGCGTCTGCTCGAGCGCCGTCTTCACCGCCGACACGATCTGGTTGAGCGGCTCGGTGAGCGCTTCCAGGATCTCGTTGGAGCTGATGGTGAAGCTGCGCGGGATGCCCTCGGCGAGATTGCGGCCCTTCACCTCCATCTCGCGCACTTCGCTTCCCGGGAACGCCGAGCCGATCTCCTTCTTGATCATCTCGGCGGTCATCTCGCCCACCAGCATGCCGTAGTTGCGCCGGATGTAATTGATGATCGCTTCGTCGAACTTGTCGCCGCCGACGCGCACGCTGCCGGCGTACACCATGCCGCCGAGCGAAATGACGCCCACCTCGGTGGTGCCGCCGCCGATGTCGACCACCATCGAGCCGGTGGCTTCGGCGACCGGCATGTCGGCGCCGATCGCGGCGGCCATCGGCTCCTCGATCAGGTAGACCTGCCCGGCGCCTGCGCCTACCGCCGATTCGCGGATCGCGCGCCGCTCGACCTGCGTCGAGCCGCAGGGCACGCAGATGATGATGCGCGGGCTCGGCGAGAAGAGCTTGTTGTCGTGCACCTTCTTGATGAAGTACTTCAGCATCTGCTCGGTGACGGTGAAGTTGGCGATCACGCCGTCCTTCATCGGCCGGATGGCAACGATGTTGCCCGGCGTCTTGCCGAGCATCTGCTTGGCGTCCTTGCCGACCGCCTGGATGGATTTCTTGGCGTTCGGTCCGCCGTCTTCGCGGATGGCGACCACCGAAGGCTCATCCAGCACGATGCCCTTGCCACGCACGTAGATCAGCGTGTTGGCGGTGCCGAGGTCGATCGCGAGGTCGTTGGAGAAGTAGCTACGAAGAAAACCCAGCATGCTTGTTCGAACTCCCTGGAAGACCTGGCTTTACGAACCCGCTGTAAGGCCGTGTCCGCAAAGCCCTATAATAGCGAGAAGTCTAACCCCAATTCGGCATTCGGGGACCCTTTTTTCTTCGCGCCATGCCGTTTTCCCCCGACCAAATCGAGCGCGTCGCGCGCCTTGCTCGTCTCGCGGTAAGCGAAGACGAGCGTGCTTCGCTCGCCGAGCAATTGAGCCGCGTGCTCGGCCTCATCGACGAGCTGCAAGCGGTCGACACACGATCGGTGGAGCCCATGTCCCATGCGCTCGAGTCGCTCCTTCTGCAAGGACAAAGACTGCGTGAAGACGTGGTGACCGAGCCCGACCAGCGCGCCGAATTTCAGGCGGTCGCGCCGGCGGCGGAGCAGGGGTTGTACCTCGTTCCCCGCGTGATCGAGTAGCTTGCTCGACGCGACGCTCGCGGAACTCGCGTCCGCCCTCGCAGCACGAAAGATCTCGAGCGTCGAGCTTACGCAGCTCTGCCTCGCGCGCATCAGGGCGCTCGACGCGAAGCTGAACGCGTTCATCACGGTCGATGAGGATCGCAGTCTCGCCGATGCGCGCGTGGCGGATGAGCGCCGCTCGCGCGGCGAAGCAGGCCCGCTCACCGGCATTCCGATCGCGCACAAGGACATCTTCTGCACGCGCGGCATGCGCACGACGTGCGGCTCGAAGATGCTCGGCAACTTCGTCAGCCCTTACGACGCGCACGTGATCGAGCGCTTTGCGGCGGCCGGGGCGGTGCTGCTCGGCAAGACCAACATGGACGAGTTCGCGATGGGGTCCTCCAGCGAGACTTCGTTCTTCGGGCCGGTTCGCAACCCGTGGGACGGTAACCGCGTGCCGGGCGGGTCCTCCGGCGGCTCGGCGGCCGCCGTGGCGGCGCGAATGGCGCCCGCCGCGACCGGCACCGACACCGGCGGCTCGATTCGCCAGCCGGCGGCGCTCTCCGGCGTCTGCGGGCTGAAACCCACGTATGGGACCGTCTCCCGCTACGGGATGATCGCTTTTGCTTCGTCGCTCGACCAGGGGGGGCCGATCGCGAAAAGCGCCGCAGACCTCGCGACGCTGATGAGCACGATGGCGAGCCACGATGCGCGCGATTCGACGAGCCTCGAGCGGTCCGCGGAAGACTACGGACGCGAGTTGGAGCGCCCGCTGAGCGGCCTGCGCATCGGGTTGCCGCGGGAGTACTTCAACGACGGCGTCGAGGCCGATTCGCTCGCCCGGGTGCGCGAGGCCATCGGCTGGTTCGAGTCGCAGGGCGCCAGGGCGGTCGACATCACGCTCTCGAACACGAAACTCGCCGTGCCGGTGTACTACGTGCTCGCGCCTGCCGAAGCGTCGTCGAACCTTTCGCGATTCGACGGCGTGCGCTACGGCCATCGGGCGCGCGAATACGCCGATCTCGCGGACATGTACCGCCGCTCGCGTGCCGAAGGCTTCGGCGCCGAGGTGCGGCGCCGCATTCTGGTCGGCACCTATGTGCTCTCGCACGGCTACTACGATGCCTACTATCTGCAGGCGCAAAAAGTTCGTCGCCGGATCGCGGAAGACTTTGCGCAGGCGTTCCGGCATTGCGATGTGATCATGGGGCCCACCGCGCCGGCGACGGCGTTCCCGATCGGCGAGAAGTCCGCCGATCCGGTGCAGATGTACCTCGGCGATATCTTTACCGTACCCGCGTCTCTCGCAGGGCTGCCAGCGATGTCGGTGCCCTGTGGATTCGATGGACGCGGGTTGCCGGTCGGTTTGCAGATCGCGGGCAATCACTTCGCGGAAGCGCGGTTGCTGAACGTCGCGCACCGCTACCAGCAAGCGACCGACTGGCATCGGCGAGTGCCGAAAGAGACGCCGCTGTGAGCTGGGAAATCGTCATCGGCATCGAGACGCACGCGCAGCTGCGTACCGCGAGCAAGATGTTCTCCGGGGCATCGACGGTGTTCGGCGCGGCGCCCAATACGCAGGCATCGGCAGTCGACATCGCGCTCCCCGGCGTGTTGCCGGTCGCCAATCGCAAGGCGGTCGAGCTGGCAATCCGCTTCGGGCTCGCGGTCGGCGGAACGATCAGCCGGCGCTCGGTGTTTGCGCGAAAGAATTACTTCTATCCGGACCTGCCGAAGGGCTACCAGATCAGCCAGTACGAGTTGCCGATCGTCATAGGCGGATCGATTTCGATCGCGGCCGGGGATCGCGCAAAGGCGATTCGCCTGACCCGCGCGCACCTGGAAGAGGATGCCGGGAAGTCGCTGCACGAGGATTTTCACGGCATGAGCGGGATCGATCTGAATCGCGCCGGCACGCCGCTGCTCGAAATCGTTTCGGAGCCCGACCTGCGCGGCGCTGCCGAAGCGATCGCCTACGCGAAGAGCCTGCATTCGCTGGTGCGCTGGATCGAGGTCTGCGATGGCAACATGCAGGAGGGCTCGTTCCGCTGCGATGCGAACGT
>DASUMM010000087.1:0-3330 GCA_036277655.1 Burkholderiales bacterium
CGCATACGCACGCCGATCATTTTTCCGCCACGCAGGAGCTGGCGCGGCGGCTCGGCGTGCCGGTGATCATGCATCGGCAGTCGCGAGCGCCGCACGTCGACATGCGCGTCGACGACGGCGAGATGATCCTCGTCGGCGAGCTGCGCCTGCGCGTCCTCTACACGCCGGGTCACACACGCGACTCCATGTGCCTCGTCCTTGCGGACCGGGTGCTGACCGGCGACACGCTGCTGATCGGCGGCACCGGCCGCACCGATTTGCCGACCGGTGACGCCGCAGCCCTCCACGACAGCCTGTTCCACCGCCTGCTGAAGCTCGATCCGAAGCTCGCCGTCTACCCGGCGCACGACTACAAGAAGCAGGGGCACAGCACGCTCGAGCAGGAGATCGCAACCAACCCGCGGCTGCAGAAGCGAGATCGCGCTGAGTTCATCGAGATGATGGGCAATCTGAATCTCGGGATGCCGACGCACCTCACCGAGGCGCTGCGCACGAACATGAGCGGCGGCAAGACGATCTCGCAGCTCCTTGCCGAGGCGGCGGCGAAGGTGTCGTTCATGTCGATGGAGGAGCTGAAGAACCGCATCGAGTCCGAGACTGCGCTCCTGGTGCTGGACGTTCGCGAGCGGGATGCGTACGAGAAGGGGCACATTCCCGGCGCCAGGCTGTTGCCGCGCGGGCAACTGGAGTTGCGCGTGAACCAGGAGCTGCCCGACCCGACGCGGCGGGTGCTCGTTTACTGCGATTTCGGCAAGGTCTCGACGCTCGCCGCAGCGACGCTGCGCGAAATGGGCTATAGCCGTGCGGTTGCGTTGGATGGGGGAATGGTGGCATGGTCGGAGGCCGGCTATCCGGTGCAGCAGGGCGGACCATGAAAAGGACCATCGCATGTTCCCGGTAATCGACGTCGCCGGCGCTCCGTTCGAGCGCGGGCAGATGCATGGCAAGCTTGCGCGCGACCGCGTCGAGCGCTCGCTCGCCAACTACGCGCGGTTGTTTGCGCATTGCGGGATCGAGTGGAACGAGGCGCAGCGCCGGGCAGAAGCCTGGCGCGATCCGGTCGGTTCGCTCGATGCCGGGCTGCTCGAGGAGATGGAAGGGATCGCCGCCGGAGCGGGGCGCGCCCCTGCCGAGATCCTTGTGCTCAACGCGCGCACCGAATTGCTCCCGGCATCGTTTCTCGGCAAGCCGGTCGGCGGCGCCGGCGAATGCACAGCGGTCGCGGTCCAGCCGGCCGCGAGCGCGGTCGGCACGACGCTGCTGGCGCAGAACTGGGATTGGCTTGGCGCGCAGCGCGATGCGCTGATCCTGCTCCGCGTTGCCGAGAGCGAGCACCCGGCGTTCCTCACGCTGACCGAAGCCGGGATGCTGGCGAAGATCGGCATGAACATGCTCGGCTTCGGCGTTTGCCTGAACATCCTGCGCTCGGTGGACGACGGCAAGCGCGTCGGCGTCCCGGTGCATGTGCTGCTGCGCGCGCTGCTGCGCATGGGCAGCGTCGATGCCGCGATCGAATGTGCATCCGCTCTGTCGTTCGGCAGTTCGTCAAATGTGCTGTGTGCCGACGTGAAGGGCGACGCGGCGAGCCTGGAAGTCTCGCCGCTCGGCGTGCGCGTGCTGCGCGGCGAAGGCGGAACGCTATGCCATACGAATCACTTCATCGCCGCCGGCACCCACGGCTGGCAGCTCGAGCTGGCGGAGAACCTGTCGACGGAGCCGCGGCTCGAGCGGGCGCGACTGCTCGCCGGCGCGCTGGGGGTGCATGCGATCGAGGACGTGAAGCGCCTGCTGCGCGACGAATCGCAAGGGTTCCTGTCGATCTGCCGGCATCCGGATCCTTCGCTCGTCGAAGAGGCGCGGATCGAAACGGTCGCGTCCGTCGTGATGGATCTTGCGCACGCCACGATCCACGTCGCGCCGGACATTCCTTCGAGGACCGAATACCAGCCGGTGCGCGTCGATCGCGAGGCGGAGGTGCTCGCCTAGGCGCTCACTGCCACAGTACGCGAGCGTCGTACAGGAGCTTCAGGCCGGTCAGCACGAGGAACGAGTAGACGAGGCGGTAGAACAGCCGCTCGTTCACGCGTCTGTGCAGCCATACGCCGAGCGCAACGCCGGCGATCCCCACGGGCATCAGCGCAGCCGAAGTCGCGAAGCTTTGCGCGCTGAAGAGCCCCAGCCACCAGTACGGCAGCACCTTCGACCAGTTCAGCACCGCGAAGAGCATCGCCACGGTGCCTACCAGCAGCGTCGGCGGCATGCGCAGCGGAAGCAGATAGACGCTCAACGGCGGGCCGCCCGCGTGCGCAATGAAGCTGGTCAGGCCGGACATCGTCGCCCAGAACGCGCCCCTGGCAACCGACGGGGTTGCCGGGGTGCCGGAACCGGACCGGCGCAGCGCGCGGTAGAGCACGAAGCCGATTGCGATGGCTCCAAGCAGCAGCTTGATCGCTTCGGCCGAGAGTAGCCGGAACGTGAAGGTTCCGATGACGGTGCCGGCGAGGCCGGCCGGCAGCAGCACCTTCATCAGCGCGCGGTCCCACGTCTTGCGATAGGCGAGCACGGCACCGACGTCCATCACGAGCAGGATCGGCAGCAGGATCGCGGCGGCCTGCGCCGGCGGGATCGCGAGCGCCATCAGCGGCACGGTGACGATGCCGAAGCCGCCAGCGAAGCCGCCCTTCGAGATGCCGAACAGCAGCACGCCGGGAACGGCGGCGAGCCAGAAGAGGGGCTCGGCGATCAAACCGGGCGGTACGCAGTGCCGTCGGCGCGCAAGCGCACGCCAAAGCGGCTTTCGGCTTGCTCCTTCGTGTAGTAGCCGCGCATGACGTCGCGCGCGATTCTGGCGGGATCGCGCTTGAGCGGATCACCGTAGCCGCCGCCCCCCGGAGTCGAAACGCGCACGACGTCGCCGGGCCGCATCGAGATGTCCTGGTCTTTGGAAAGATGCGCCGGCCGATAGACCTCGCCGTTGCGCTCGATCGCCACCTTGTTGACGCCGCCGTTTGCGCCGCCGAGCGCGCCGAGCGGACCGGTGCGACCGTGGTCCATGACCATGGACGCACGCGCCTCTCCGCGGCGCACGCGGATCGCGTAGTTCACGCCGAAGCCGCCGCGCGCTTCGCCGGCGCCGCCCGAGCCTTCGTGGATGGCGAACTCCTCGAAGAGCACCGGGTAATACTGCTCCATCACCTCCACCGGCGGCATCTTCGAGATGCCGATCGTCGAGCAGCCGTTCGAGATGCCGTCGGAGAGCGCGCTCCCGCCGTAGCCGCCGCCGGTGAAGAGATAAAGGACGTAGGAGCGGTTGCGCTTCGGATCATGCCC